>NZ_JBWLKL010000023.1:0-123250 GCF_059026065.1 Streptomyces sp. A18
GAACGTGGTCTTGCCCACGCCGAAGCCGCCCGCCACCACGATCTTCGCGGAGGTGGTGGAGCGGGCTGTTGCTCCGCTGCTAGAGCTTGCGAAGTCCACTGAGCACCCTTTCGAGCAGTGTCACGTCAGGCTGACCGCCGGCGTTCTCGTCGCCGCCGGGCTGGTGAATGGCGACGAGCCCGGCCTCGGCCAGGTCGGCCACGAGGATCCGGGCCACGCCGAGGGGCATGGAGAGCAGCGCCGACACCTCGGCCACCGACTTGACCTCACGGCAGAGGTGGCAGATGCGCTGGTGCTCCGGGAGCAGCCCCATCAGCTGCGCCGGGTCGGCCGTCGTGCTTACCAGCGCCTCTATCGCGAGCTGGTAGCGGGGCCTGGTCCGGCCGCCGGTCATCGCGTAAGGACGCACCAGCGGCTGGTCGCCTTCAATGCCGTACGACGCGTGAGAGCCGTACGGGTCGTGAGAGGCGTTGGGCGGGGTCATGGATCCTCCGGGCGGGACAGCAGGTGGTCTGCGTGCCGTCTGATAGAGCCGGTGGGGGGCACCAGGTTGGCCGGACGGTGGTCAGTACGTTCGGTCGGTGGGGCGGCCGATGGAGAGAGCTAGTGCAACAGGCTGCCCTGCAGTTCGGCGCGGAGGTCCGGGGTGAGGACGGCGCCCGCGCGGTCGACGAGGAGCGCCATCTCGTATCCGACGAGGCCGATGTCGCACTCGGGGTGCGCGAGCACGGCCAGGGACGAACCGTCGGAGACCGACATGAGGAAAAGGAACCCCCGCTCCATTTCCACCACGGTCTGGGTGACGGCCCCGCCCTCGAAGATCCGGGAGGCCCCGGCGGTGAGCGAGGTCAGGCCCGACGCGACCGCGGCCAGCTGGTCGGCGCGGTCACGCGGGAAGCCCTCGGACATCGCCAGAAGGAGGCCGTCGGCGGAGACCACGACCGTGTGGGACACCCCGGGGGTGTTGTCCACGAAGTTCGTGATCAACCAGTTCAGATTCTGTGCCGCCTGGCTCGGACTCAACTAACGCTCCTGCTGGTGAGTGGGGAAGCTGCCGGTCTGGCCGGTACCGGCCTGGCGACCCTGCTGGATGCCCCGACGGAGATTCGTCAGCCGGCCGCGCACGTCGTCGGGCGCACGCGAGACCTGCGGACCTGTGCTGTCCTGCTGCTGCTGTGCCGTACCCGCGACGAGGTTGGCGCGCGGGACGCGGCGCGGCAGGCCGGACGTGGTGACGCCACCTGCGGACGGCTGCCGGACGCGCTCGGCCTGTCGGCCCAGCTCGTCGTTGGGCGAGGTGCGCCAGGATGCGGCGCTGCCGTTCGTGACGTGGTTGCCGTTCCCGGTTCCGTTGGACGCGGGGGCGGGAGCTGCGGCCGGGCGCTGCGGCGCGGCCGGGTTCTGCGGCTGCTGACCCTGGGGCCGCGACGGAAGCGGCGACGAGGGCTGCGGGCGCTGCGGACGCTGGGGCTGCTGCTGCTCGGGGGTGCCGGGCGCGGGGGTGCCGTTGCCGCCCTGCGGGCTCTGCTGCCCTTGCTGCTGCTGCTGCTGCTGCTGCTGGAACCAGTTGGTCTCCAGCGTGTCGAACAGCGGGGTGCGGCCGTCGCCGGGACCGGCGGGCGGGAGCCCCTCCGGCTGCACGGGCTGCTGGGGCTGCGCGGGCTGCTGGGGCACCGGCGGGAGACCCTGCTGACCCGGGCCCTGACCCTGACCCTGAGCCGGGCCCTGACCACGCCCAGGCGCGTCGCCCGCGTCACGGCCACCGCGCTGCTGCGGGGCATGCGCACCGGGAGTACCGCCGTTGTAACCGGGGGCGCTGGTGCCGGGACGCTGGAACTGCCCCGTACCGGAGGACGAGGAGGCGTCCTGGCCACCGAAGACGTCCGGACGGACGAACTGACCGGTGCCCTGCTGGCCGTCCTGACCCTGACCCTGACCCTGACCCGTGCCGGGCGGCGGCCCGTTGAAGTCGGGCCGCGCGAACTCGGCGGTCGAGCCGGGGCCCTGCGCGCCTGCCGCGGTGTGCGGGAACTGCCCGGTGGACTCCGGCTCCTCGTGCCCGCGCGGGGTGTCGAAGGGCTCGCGCGAGACCTGCGGCTGGGCGTTCTCGTCGCTCCAACTGGGCACGCGCGGCTGCGGGTTGCCCCCGGGAAGCTCGGCACGCGGACCACCGCGCGGCGGCAGCTGCGGCCTGCGCCCCTGGTCACCGGCGTCGTGCGCGGCGGGGTTCACGGGCCCTGCGGGGTTCACCGGATTCGTACGCTGCTGAGGTACGGGAGGCTTCGGCGCGGCACCCTGACCGCGGCCACCGCCCTGCCCGCCCCCGAAGAGACTGCCACCGGAACCGCCTGGGGCACCGGCGCCCTGTCCGGGCGGCCCCTGCCGGGAAGGCTGCTGGCCGGAGGGACCTGCCGGAGCGGACGGCGAACCGGTCCGCGCGCCGGCGTCACGCGCGGGCAGCGCGGCCCGCGGCCCCGAACCCGTGACCTGACCACGGGGCGGAGGACCGGCGCCGAGCCGGCCCGCGGAACCCGCCGAGCCGGGCGCGCCGTTGCCGCCGCCGTTCCCGGCACCGACTCCACGACGCGCTGCCGCGGCACCGGCGGATGCCTGCGCGGCTACGGGGCCACCGCCCTGGCCGGGCGCGGGAGCGCCGGGCTTGTTCGGCGCCTTCTTGCCGCCCTGGGCGACATCGATGGGCAGCATGACGAGCGCGGTGGTGCCGCCGGAGTCCGAGGGACGGAGCTGGATGCGGATGCCGTGACGCTGCGACAGACGGCCGACCACGAACAGACCCATGCGGCGCGAGACCGAGACGTCCACGGTGGGCGGCGACGCGAGCCGCTCGTTGATCGCGGCGAGGTCCTCGGGCGAGAGGCCGATGCCGGTGTCGTGGATCTCGATGAGCACACGCCCGTCGGGCAGCGCGTGACCGGTGACCTTGACCTTGGTCTGCGGCGATGAGAACGACGTCGCGTTCTCGAGCAGCTCGGCGAGCAGGTGCACGAGGTCGTTGACCACGCGGCCCGCGACCTCGGTCGTCGGCACGGCGGAGAGCTCGATGCGCTCGTACTGCTCCACCTCGGACGCGGCGGCACGCAGCACGTCGACGAGCGGAACGGGCCGGGTCCAGCGGCGGCCGGGCTCTTCACCGGCGAGAACGAGGAGGTTCTCGCCGTTACGGCGCATGCGGGTCGCGAGGTGGTCGAGCTTGAAGAGCGAGGACAGCTGGTCCGGGTCGGCCTCGCGCGACTCCAGCTCGGAGATGAGCGAGAGCTGGCGCTGGATGAGGCCCTGCGAACGGCGCGAGAGGTTGGTGAACATCGCGTTGACGTTGCCTCGCAGGAGCGCCTGCTCGGCGGCGAGGCGGACGGCCTCGCGGTGCACGTCGTCGAAGGCCGCGGCCACCTGGCCGATCTCGTCCCGGGAGTGCACACCGACGGACTCGACGGAGGTGTCGACGTCCTGCGGGTCGGCCTCGGAGAGCTGCTTGACCAGCTCGGGCAGGCGGTCCTGGGCGACCTTGGTCGCGGTGTCCTGGAGGCGCCGCAGCGAGCGGATCATGGACCGGGCCACGACGAAGGCGCCGACGAGCGAGACGCCGAGGACGAGCAGGATCAGCGCACCGTTGAGGATGGCGGCCTGCTCGGACTCGTTGCGCAGCTCGCGGGCCTTCTGCTCCATCTCGTTGAGCAGCGTGAGCTCGATCTTGGACATCGCGTCGATCTTGGTGGTGTCCTCGTCCACCCAGTCCTTGTACGACCGCTTGTCCTGGAGCTTGATGCCGCCCTCCTGCTCAAGCACGCGCTTGGCGTAGGAATCGGCGCCCTTGATGGCGGCGTTGCCGCCGTCGATGGGCTTGGTGAGCTCGTCGGGATTGCCCGCGTAGATGCCCTTGAAGGCGTCCAGCTGGGAGTTCTCCTTGTCGAGCGCGGAGAAGCCGTAGCGACGGTCGGTCTCGGAGATCTTGCCGAAGGTCGAGTCGCCCGCCGGAAGTGCCGCCGCGATCACGGCGCGCTGCACCGACGCGTACTCCTTGGCGGAGGAGAAGGCCGTCAGAGCACGGGTGCGCTGGATCATGTCCGGGTTGCTGGTCGCCTGCGCCATGTCCGAGGACAGCGAGAGCAGCTGCTCGATGAGCTGGCTGTAGGCGTCGACCGTCTGGGAGGTGGAGCCCGCGTCGTCGTAGGCGTCCTTGCGGACCCTGTTGATCTGCTGGAGCTGCTGGGTGATCTCGACGGTGTTCGCCCGTACGCCGAGGAGGCCCTTGTCGCCGTCGGTGTTGTCGAGGTCCTGCGTCTCCTGGAGGAAGCGGTTGTAGGCGCGGTCGGTCTTCTGCCGGGCGCCCTTGACCACGTAGTCCGAGGAGTTCGCGCCGTGCGCGAGGGGGCCTGCCGAGCGGTCGCGCTCCTCCTGGAGCGCGGAGGCCAGCTCGGTGGCCCGCTTGGTCATGTCCGTCAGCAGCTTCATGTTGTTGAGCTGCTGGATCTCGTCCATCGACTCGTTGATACGCAGAGCGCCGAGGGAGGTCGCGGTGATCACGGGGAGCGCGAGCAGCGAGACCAGTCGGGTGGAGATGCGCCAGTTGCGCAGGGCTATTCGGGAGCCGGGGCCTGTGGGCGACTTCACCGTGCCCGTCGTGCCCGTCGAGCTGCCGGAGTTCGAGGCGGTCGTGGACAGACTCCCGCCGCCGGCTCCGCGCACGGCTCCGAGGCCGTTGTCGCCGGACGGTACCTGCCCGGGGTTCTGGGCGTGCTGGGGCGAGGAGCCGCGGTCGGTCCCGCCGCGCTCCGGCTCCGCCGCAGCGCTGCTGCCATCCCTCTTGAAACGTCCCTGCACTAGCGTCGCAACCTCTGGACCAGGCGTCCCTCCGCACAAACGGCGGGACGGTGTCGGCGTCGTGGGGCGCAAAGCGCCCCATGGTGGTCGTGAGTGACCGGCGCTGCTCCCCTTTCCCGCCGCCACTCGGCGCTGCGTTGCGCCCCTGCGCGCCGGTTCGATCCCGCGGCGGTCCCGGGAATTCCAGCACAGTGCAGGATCTCCAACAAGGCCCGTGTGTCGCGTCGCGACCTCCGTGACAGGGCGTGAGTGCCGCGTCACGAGACGTAGAAAGTGATCCGGGGCAAAACGGTCGATTGGGCCCAGGAAAGCTATGGGTGTGGGGTGTCCCAGTCTTCATGATCGGGAGCGGAATGATGGGTTCAGTAGTGCAATGTCCGATTCCAACAAGCCCTTCACCGGCCTGAATTGACCCATTTGCCCGCTCGGTCGTGAGCAAACTCACATCAAGATCAAGGCCTCATCCGGGCTTTGGCCGGGAATTGGATGTTTAGCCTGACGCTTTACAGGGATGGCGAATCCGACAACCCGCGTCCTCCGTACGACGCCTCAACTGACAGGGCACGAACAGCAGATGAAGACTGTGAAGTCGGCGATGTTCCGCAACATAGCCAACCCGCGCCGCACCACCCTCGCCCACCTCACGGACGCACAGGAGGTCGCCCCGGCCGCCGAGCAGCCGGACCACGCCCTGGAGCTCCCCACGGTGACGGCGAACCCCCGCCGCACGGTCCTGATGGACGCCCCCGAGGCTTTCAGCCCGTCGGCGGCCTGAGCCTCGACGCGCCGGGGGGCAGCCCGTCCGGAGTCCGAGGACGAGCGCGCGGCGTGATCGACGGCGGTCGAAGCCGCAGGGTCACGGGAGGCTTGGCGGCACACGGCCACGTTAGCCTGGGGTGTCAGACTCTCCCTCCAGCAAAGGGCACCGCTCTTGCGCATCGCCAGGTTCTCCATCGACGGCAACGTCGCCTTCGGCGCGGTCGAGGGCGAAAGTCCCCCCGGAACGACCGATGGGCTCGTCCTCGACATCATCAAGGGCATCCCGTTCGCGGACTTCGAGCTCTCCGGCACGAAGGTCCCGCTGAGCAAGGTCAGGCTGCTGCCGCCGGTGCTCCCCAACAAGGTCGTGGGCATCGGCCGCAACTACGCGGACCACGCGGCGGAGCTCGGCAACGAGGTCCCGGACACCCCGGTCGCCTTCTTCAAGCCGTCCACGTCGGTGATCGGCCCCGGCGACTCCATCGCGTACCCCTCCTTCTCGCAGGACGTGCACTACGAGGCCGAGCTGGCCGTGGTCATCGGCCGCATGTGCCGCGAGGTCCCGCGCGAGCGTGCCCGTGACGTCATCCTCGGCTACACCTGCGCGAACGACGTCACCGCGCGTGACGTCCAGAAGCGCGAGAACCAGTGGGCCAGGGCCAAGGGCTTCGACAGCTCCTGCCCGCTCGGCCCCTGGGTGGAGACCGAGCTCGACCCCTCCGACCTCACCATCCAGTGCACGGTCAACGGCGAACAGCGCCAGCTGGGGCGTACGGCCGAGATGGTCCGCTCCATCGAGGACCTGATCGTGCACATCTCCGAGGCCATGACGCTGCTCCCGGGCGACGTCATCCTCACGGGCACCCCGGCAGGGGTCGGCCCCCTCAACGTCGGCGACGAGGTCGCCGTCACCATCGAAGGCATCGGCACTCTCACCAACAAGGTGATCAAGCGTGGCTAACGCGACCCCCGTACGCGTACGGTTCTGTCCCTCGCCGACCGGCAACCCCCACGTGGGCCTGGTTCGCACCGCTCTCTTCAACTGGGCCTACGCCCGGCACAACGAGGGCTCCCTGGTCTTCCGCATCGAGGACACCGACGCGGCCCGCGACTCCGAGGAGTCGTACGAGCAGCTGCTCGAGGCGATGCGCTGGCTGGGCTTCGACTGGGACGAGGGCCCCGAGGTCGGCGGCCCGCACGAGCCGTACCGCCAGTCGCAGCGCATGGACATCTACCAGGACGTCGCGCAGAAGCTCCTGGACGCCGGCCGCGCGTACTACTGCTACTGCTCCACGGAGGAGCTGGACACCCGCCGCGACGCCGCCCGCGCCGCCGGCAAGCCGTCCGGCTACGACGGCCACTGCCGCGACCTCACGACCGAGCAGCGTGCCGCGTACGAGACGGAGGGCCGCAAGCCCATCGTCCGCTTCCGCATGCCCGACGAGGCGATCACGTTCACGGACCTGGTCCGCGGCGAGATCACGGTCCAGCCGGAGAACGTCCCGGACTACGGCATCGTCCGCGCCAACGGAGCGCCGCTCTACACCCTGGTGAACCCGGTCGACGACGCCCTGATGGAGATCACCCACGTCCTGCGCGGCGAGGACCTGCTCTCCTCGACCCCGCGCCAGATCGCGCTGTACGCCGCTCTGGCCGACCTGGGCATCGCCAAGGAGACCCCGGCCTTCGGCCACCTCCCGTACGTGATGGGCGAGGGCAACAAGAAGCTGAGCAAGCGCGACCCCCAGGCCTCGCTCAACCTCTACAGGGAGCGCGGCTTCCTCCCCGAGGGCCTGCTGAACTACCTCTCCCTCCTGGGCTGGTCGTTCTCCGCGGACCAGGACGTCTTCTCGATCCCGGACATGGTCGCGAAGTTCGACCTCGCGGACGTGAACGCCAACCCGGCCCGCTTCGACCTGAAGAAGGCCGAGGCGATCAACGCCGACCACATCCGCATGCTGGACGTGAAGGCGTTCGCGGCGGCCTGCGAGCCGTGGCTGAAGGCCCCGCACGCCAACTGGGCCCCCGAGGCGTTCGACCAGGCGGCCTGGGAGGCCATCGCCCCGCACGCCCAGACCCGCATCAAGGTCCTCTCCGAGATCACGGAGAACGTGGACTTCCTCTTCCTGGACGAGCCCGTCGAGGACGAGGCTTCCTGGACGAAGGCCATGGGCAAGGGCGACCCGGCCGCCCTCCTGACGACGGCCCGCGCCAAGCTGGCCGACGCCGACTGGACGGACCCGGAGTCCCTCAAGAACGCGGTCCTGGCCGCCGGCGAGGAGCACGGCCTGAAGCTCGGCAAGGCGCAGGCCCCGGTCCGCGTCGCAGTCACCGGCCGCACCGTCGGCCTGCCCCTCTTCGAGTCCCTGGAGATCCTGGGCAAGGAGAAGTCACTGTCCCGCATCGACGCGACCCTGACGAAGCTGGCCGCGTAGGCGCGTAAGCACGTACGCACAGAACGAAGGGCCCGGAAGCCTCCACGGCTGCCGGGCCCTTCGCGTACGTTCAGAGCATGCCGATCAAAGCCGTGGTCTGGGACGTAGACGACACGATCTTCGATTACGCGCACGCCGACACCACCGGCATGCACGCCCACCTCACCGCCGAAGGACTCCTCGAGCGGTACGAGACCGCGGAGCGCGCCCTCGTCCTGTGGAAAGAGATCACCGAGCGCCACTGGGCACGCTTCAGTGCCGGAGGGATCGAATTCGAGGCCCAGCGCCGCGACCGCGTACGCGATTTCCTGGACGCCGTCCTGACCGACGAGGAGGCGGACGCCTGGTTCGGGCGTTATCTCGGTCACTACGAATCCGCCTGGTCCCTCTTCCCGGACACGCTCCCCACCCTGGACGCCCTCGCGGGGGACTACCGCCACGCGGTCCTGTCCAATTCCGCTCTGGTCGTCCAGGAGCGCAAGTTGAGCGTCCTCGGGGTACGCGACCGCTTCGAAGCCGTCCTGTGCGCGGCCGAACTCGGCGTCTCCAAGCCCGCGGCCGAGGCCTTCCTCGCGGTGTGCACGGCGATGGAGCTGCGGCCCGACGAGATCGCCTACGTGGGGGACCAGCCGGAGATCGACGCCCGAGGCGCCCGTGACGCGGGACTTCTCGGGATCTGGCTCGACCGCAACAGCGCATCCCAGGAAGGGCCGTCGGGCGTGCACCGCATTACGCGTCTCGCCGAGCTGCCGGCGCTGCTCCGCGCCGATACCCGTTTTGGAGCGCCGTCCACCTTCGGGTAATGTTCTTCCTGCGCCGCCCGAGAAGGCCGAAAGGTCCGAACAGGAAGCGCAAGTCGAGCAAGACTCCCGCAAGGGGTTGCGTATCGATGGCCTATGGTGTAATTGGCAGCACGACGGTTTCTGGTTCCGTTAGTCTAGGTTCGAGTCCTGGTAGGCCAGCTCGCAGAGCTTATCTGCAACGCCCCCGTTGTGTAGCGGCCTAGCACGCCGCCCTCTCAAGGCGGTAGCGCCGGTTCGAATCCGGTCGGGGGTACAGATCCTTCCCATGGAAGCAGTCCGGGTCGCACCCACTGCTACCGATGCAGGATCGCTAGGGCCCCCGTTGTGTAGCGGCCTAGCACGCCGCCCTCTCAAGGCGGTAGCGCCGGTTCGAATCCGGTCGGGGGTACGCAAGGTCTAGCTGGTCTAGACCACTGTGGGCTATGGTGTAATTGGCAACACGACGGTTTCTGGTTCCGTTGTTCTAGGTTCGAGTCCTGGTAGCCCAGCGCAGTACAGCAGCAAAAGCTAGCCCCCGTTGTGTAGCGGCCTAGCACGCCGCCCTCTCAAGGCGGTAGCGCCGGTTCGAATCCGGTCGGGGGTACGCGAAGTGCAAGGGGCCTTCCCGCAAGGGAGGGCCCCTTCGCCGTTCCCGCTCCCGGTCTTCCGTGTGGTCAACCCTCTTGCCCG
The DNA here is from genome assembly GCF_059026065.1 of Streptomyces sp. A18. Classification (NCBI taxonomy): domain Bacteria; kingdom Bacillati; phylum Actinomycetota; class Actinomycetes; order Kitasatosporales; family Streptomycetaceae; genus Streptomyces; species Streptomyces sp. A18. The sequence goes on from NZ_JBWLKL010000023.1 coordinate 9,506, forward strand.
TAGCGGCGGTTGGACTCCTCGGCCTGGGCGAGCCTGCGCAGGCTCAGCAGGACCGGTTCGTACAGCACGGTGAGGGCGACCGCCGCCTCCAACTGCTCGTCGGGCGACTCGTACCGCTCCACCAAGTCCAGGTCGGCGACGGCCAGTTGCCCCGCTGAGCGCGCGTAGGGCGCCAAGTCGTCGACGGCGCAGGGGTATCCGAGCCTGCTGAGCGTCGCGACCGCCGTCACGAGCATTCCGTACGCCGGTGAATCGGGCCCGTAGCCCTGTCCGTACTGCCAGCCGATTCGCTCGAGGAGTGCGTCGGCCGTGTGGCGTGCCGTCGTCGTCGCCGGATCGTCCTCGACGGGCTCGGGGCCGTGGGGGAGCGCCCAGACCGCGGTGCCCAGGCGGGAGTTGTGGTCCAGGGAGTCGTCCTCCAGGGCCGTGAGCACCTCCCGGGCGGACGCGATCGGCACCCGGCCCACCTGGATGAGCGCCCGTACGAGGCGCAGCCGCTGCAGGTGCTTCTCGTCGTACTCGGCCTGCGTCGCGCTCACGCGGCGGCCCGGCGGGAGCAGGCCCTCGCGCAGGTAGTACTTGATCGTGGCCGTCGAGATCCCGCTGCGCGTGCTGAGTTCCGCCAGTCTCATCGGCTCGCTTCTCCTCTTTCCCTCTTGCACATCCGCTTGGGTAGTGACACTATCCAATCATGGATAGCGGAGCTATCCAACGCTCTCTGAAGGGGGAACCATCGTGAGCACCAAGCCGATCGAAGGGCGCATGACCGCCGACGCGCAGGGCGGTGTCACCGTCTTCCACATCGGGATGCGCATCAACAACTTCCGTGCCGTGCGCAGCTGGTGGCCCGTCTTCCTGGCGATGCCGCGGATGCTCAAGGAGCTGTCCAAGGACCGGGAGAGCGGCATGCTGGGCTACCGGCTGCTGTTCGGCGGACTGCGGGTGATCTACGTCGTGCAGTACTGGGATTCCTCGGAGAAGCTCCTCGCCTACGCGTCCGCCCAGGGTAAGGAGCACCGGCCCGCCTGGGCCGCCTTCAACCGGCGGATACGGGAAGGCAAGGGGAAGGTCGGCTTCTGGCACGAGACGTATGTCGTGCCGGCCGGCGCCCATGAGGCCGTGTACGTGAACATGCCGGAGTTCGGCCTGGGCCAGGCCATCGGTGTGGTGCCGGTCGGCCGCCGCGGAGACAGGGCCGGTGACCGCCTCAAGGCGGCCTGAGCACGGACAGGGAACGCCCGAGGGGCCGCCGCGGCGTTGAGGCGGCTCCTCGGGCGTTCTGTCTGCGGTCTGTGGGTGGTGCGGTTCAGCCCGTGCGGCGCAGCGCCTCGGACAGTCGCCCCGCGGCGTCGATGATGGCCTGGGCGTGCATCCGGCCGGGGTGGCGCGTGAGGCGCTCGATCGGCCCGGAGACCGAGACGGCGGCGACCACGCGGTTCGAGGGGCCGCGCACGGGGGCGGAGACGGACGCGACGCCCGGCTCCCGCTCGCCGATCGACTGGGCCCAGCCACGGCGGCGTACACCCGAAAGGGCCGTGGCCGTGAAGCGGGCGCCCTGGAGGCCGCGGTGCAGGCGCTCCGGCTCCTCCCAGGCCATCAGGATCTGGGCGGAGGAGCCGGCCTTCATCGTGAGCGTCGAGCCGACCGGGACCGTGTCCCGCAGGCCCGAGAGGCGCTCGGCCGCTGCCACGCAGATGCGCATGTCGCCCTGGCGGCGATAGAGCTGCGCGCTCTCGCCCGTCACGTCACGCAGGTGCGTGAGGACCGGGCCCGCCGTGGCGAGCAGGCGGTCCTCGCCGGCCGCCGCCGCGAGTTCCGCGAGCCGCGGGCCGAGAATGAAACGGCCCTGCATGTCGCGCGCCACCATCCGGTGGTGTTCCAGTGCCACAGCGAGGCGATGTGCCGTGGGTCGTGCGAGTCCGGTGGCCGCGACCAGACCCGCGAGGGTGGCCGGGCCGGACTCCAGGGCGCTCAAGACGAGAGCCGCCTTGTCGAGAACGCCGACGCCGCTAGAGTTGTCCATGCGTCGATACTCGCGTCTCACTCTGTGAAACGCAAGTTCAATTTTCCATGGAACACGTCACCCTGTAGGTGCGATCCGCGGACCAACGGAAAGCGGTCCACGCACGGCACGAGGGGTACGGGCGTGGACGAACAATTCTCTAGTTGGGCCGGCCCAACACAGCCGGTCGGAGGGAAAGCGATGGGTAGGACACTCGCGGAGAAGGTCTGGGACGACCACGTCGTCCGGCGCGCCGAAGGCGAGCCCGACCTCCTCTTCATCGATCTGCACCTGCTGCACGAGGTGACGAGCCCACAGGCCTTCGACGGCCTGAGGCAGGCAGGCCGACCGGTGCGGCGGCTCGACCTCACCATCGCGACCGAGGATCACAACACCCCGACCCTCGACATCGACAAGCCCATCGCGGACCCGGTCTCGCGGGCGCAGTTGGAGACGCTGCGCAAGAACTGCGCGGAGTTCGGCGTGCGTCTGCACTCGCTGGGCGACGTCGAGCAGGGCGTCGTCCACGTGGTGGGCCCGCAGCTGGGCCTGACCCAGCCCGGCACCACCGTGGTCTGCGGCGACTCCCACACCTCCACGCACGGTGCCTTCGGCGCGCTGGCGTTCGGCATCGGCACCTCCCAGGTCGAGCACGTCCTGGCGACGCAGACGCTGCCGATGGCGCCCCCGAAGACCATGGCCATCACCGTCGACGGCGAACTGCCCGACGACGTCACGGCCAAGGACCTGATCCTCGCCATCATCGCCAAGATCGGCACCGGCGGCGGCCAGGGCTACGTCCTGGAGTACCGCGGCTCGGCCATCGAGAAACTCTCGATGGAGGCCCGCATGACCATCTGCAACATGTCGATCGAGGCCGGTGCCCGCGCGGGCATGATCGCCCCGGACGCGACCACCTTCGACTACATCGAGGGCCGCGACCACGCCCCGAAGGGCGAGGAGTGGGACGCGGCGGTCGCGTACTGGAAGACCCTGAAGACGGACGAGGACGCGGTCTTCGACGCAGAGGTCTACATCGACGCCACCAAGCTCGCGCCGTTCGTCACCTGGGGCACCAACCCGGGCCAGGGCGCGCCGCTCTCGGCGCAGGTCCCCGATCCTGCTTCGTACGAAGACGCGTCGGAGCGGTACGCCGCTGAAAAGGCCCTGGAATACATGGGGTTGACCGCAGGGCAGGCGCTGCGCGACATCAAGGTCGACACCGTCTTCGTAGGTTCGTGCACCAACGGCCGCATCGAGGACCTGCGTGCGGCGGCCTCCATCGTCGAGGGCCGCAAAGTCGCCGACGGCGTACGGATGCTGGTCGTTCCCGGCTCGGTCCGGGTCGCTCTCGAGGCCGTCGCCGAGGGCCTGGACAAGGTCTTCACCGCTGCGGGCGCCGAATGGCGGCACGCGGGCTGCTCGATGTGCCTGGGCATGAACCCCGACCAACTGGCTCCCGGCGAGCGCTCCGCGTCGACGTCCAACCGCAACTTCGAGGGCAGGCAGGGCAAGGGCGGCCGGACCCATCTGGTGTCGCCCCAGGTGGCCGCGGCCACCGCGGTGACGGGCCACCTGGCCTCGCCCGCCGACCTGACCGACGCCCCCGCGACCGCCGGAGTCTGAGAGCCATGGAAGCATTCACCACGCACACCGGCCGGGCCGTACCGCTGCGCCGCAGCAACGTCGACACCGACCAGATCATCCCCGCCCACTGGCTGAAGAAGGTCACCCGGGACGGATTTGAGGACGGGCTCTTCGAGGCCTGGCGCAAGGACGGCGAGTTCGTCCTGAACAGGCCCGAACGGCAGGGCGCGACCGTCCTGGTCGCAGGTCCCGACTTCGGAACGGGCTCCTCGCGCGAGCACGCCGTGTGGGCGCTGCAGAACTTCGGCTTCAAGACCGTCATCTCCTCGCGCTTCGCCGACATCTTCCGCGGCAACTCGCTGAAGAACGGCTTGCTGACCGTCGTACTCGACCAGCAGGTCGTGGACGCGCTCTGGGCGCTGACGGAGGCCGACCCGCAGGCCGAAATCACCGTTGACCTGCAGGATCGCCAGGTTCGCGCCGAGGGGATCACCGCCGACTTCGACCTCGACGAGAACGCCCGCTGGCGTCTTCTGAACGGCCTGGACGACATCAGCATCACGCTCCAGAACGAGCCGGCCATCGCCGCGTACGAGTCGAAGCGCCCCTCGTACAAGCCGCGGACGGTGCAGGTCTGACACCCCCGCAACACCCCGGTGTACCCCCAATCGTGGACGGTTGGGGGTACATCTGTGTCTGCCCCCTGTGACCTGCCCGATGACCTGAACGGGTGGTCTCAACTCCCTTGATTCGGCAGGCAGAAGAGGCTTGAAATCCCCTTGTACTCGCATCGACCGGGTACCCTCAGGAGGGCGCCGGATGTGGGTAGTTACCCCCTGCGGAGGCGACAACTCGCCCCAGATGGCACAATCGGTGCATGGAACGTGACAGCCAACTCGAGCTCTACGGGCTTGTTGCGGACCAACTGAAGGAAGCGCACTCAAGGGTGCGTGCACTGCAAGTCCCGGAGGGCGTACGGATGGCGCTGACCCGGAAGCTGCTGGTCATTACGGCCGCGGCCAAACACGATCTCGCCGATGCGGCAAGGCGTCTGGAGCGATTGATGGAGTCCATCGACGAAGCTGACGAGGGCCGATTCCCCGAAGACACCTGAGCCGCAAGGCTCAAACGACCCTTCGAGGAGCCCTTCGAGGAACTCATGGACAGTCGAGTTCGTTGCGGCACAAGGGTGATTAGCCCGTTTCGTGTTTGATTTGCGGTATATATCTGCCTAACGTGCGAAAAAGCCTGGCGAATACGCTCGGGCGAGGTCTCCGAAGGGGAAGACGTGAACAAGGCGCAGCTCGTAGAAGCGATTGCCGACAAGGTGGGTGGCCGCCAGCAGGCCGCCGACGCCGTGGACGCGGTTCTGGACGCGGTCGTCCGTGCCGTGGTCAGCGGAGACCGTGTTTCGGTCACCGGATTCGGCTCGTTCGAGAAGGTTGACCGTCCGGCCCGTTACGCCCGCAACCCGCAGACCGGGGAGCGCGTTCGGGTCAAGAAGACCTCGGTTCCGCGCTTCCGCGCAGGACAGGGCTTCAAGGACCTGGTCAGCGGCTCGAAGAAGCTCCCGAAGAACGACGTCGCGGTCAAGAAGGCGCCCAAGGGCAGCCTTTCGGGCGGTGGCGCTTCGGCGACCGTGAAGAAGGCCGCGGCCAAGAAGGCCACCGCCAAGAAGGCGACGGCCAAGAAGGCCGCCACCGCCAAGAAGGCCACCGCCAAGAAGACGACGGCGACGGCGAAGAAGGCGACCGCCAAGAAGACCACGGCCAAGAAGGCGACGGCCAAGAAGGCGACCACGGCCAAGAAGGCGACGGCGAAGAAGACCACCGCCAAGAAGGCCACCGCCAAGAAGACCGCGCCGGCCAAGAAGGCCACCGCCAAGAAGGCGCCCGCCAAGAAGTCGACGGCGCGCAAGACCACCGCCAAGAAGGCGACCGCCCGCAAGAAGTAAGGGCACGAGGGCACTCACGCGCCGGGCCGGGCTCCCAGTGGGGAGCCCGGCCCGCGGCGTGTGCGGGGCCCGGATGGGGCTCCGAGGAGCCCCGAGGAGCCTTGGCTCAGAACGTCTGCAGCGTCACCAGGGTGATGCGGCGCTGCTCGCCCTCTCCCTCGACCTCGATCCGCACCCGCTGGCCGGGCCTCAGCAGCCGTAGGCCGCCCGCGTCGAACGCCGGGGGGTCGAAGGGCACCGGAGTGCCGTCGTCGAGCAGCACGCTGCCGCTGCGGGTCTCGGGGTCGTACGTGTACGCGGTCGCCTGCATGGGCGAAGCGTACTCAGTCGGCGATCTCAGTCGGCGATCAGCAGCCTCGCGGCGGCCGTCGCCGTGCGTGGTCCGACGCCCAGTGCGAGGGCGGCCCGCAGGTCGTCGCCGGTGTCCACGTCCTGGCGTACGGAGTCGACGCCGTCGAGTGGTAGTTCCACCGCCCCGGAAGCCGCGTGGCGGGAACGGGAAGCCTCTCCGAATGCGGGGCGCAATTCCATGCCGGGGGCCGCGGACAGCAGAGTCGTCCCGATTCCTGCGGCATCCGTGAGGAATGAGCGGGGAAATCGGGCCGCGCCGTCGAGTACCCGGGCCAATTCCAAGGGTCGCAGCGCAGGGAGATCCGCATTCAGTGCCGCGACGGCCGATTCGGGGCGCACGACGCGCACGGCCGCCGTTCCGTGCCGCAGGGCGGCGTTGAGGCCCCCCGAGGGCTCGTCCCGTACGATCCGGGCCCCCAGCGACCCGAGCTCGCGCCCGGCGAGGTGGTCGTCCGTGACGACCACCACATCCCGTACCGCGGGACAGGCGACCGCGGCGGCCACGGTGTCCTGCGCGAAGGCGAGGGCGAGGCCGGGGCGCAGGGTGTCGCCGGTGGTGGCGGTGAGCCTGCTCTTGGCGCGCTCCAGCGGTTTCAGGGGTATCACCAGGGTCCACTGCACGGGTGGCGGCTCCGTCCTTCGCGTCGGGCCCATTGTGACCTGCTGGGCGGGGCACTACCGGGGCCGGGTTGCGGGGGCGGGCGTACGGTGTTCTCGACAGACAGGCAGCCTGGGGCGACACTTGTGCGGCCGACCAGGTTCATGGAGGAAGGTGTCCGAGTGTCCCGCCGCAGAATCGGCTTCTGGTACCGCTTGGCGGCGGTCATCGCCAAACCGCCGCTGGTGGTTTTCTTCAAGCGGGACTGGCGGGGAATGGAACACATTCCGGCCGACGGCGGATTCATCACGGCGGTGAATCACAACTCGTATATCGACCCCCTGTCGTACGCGCATTTTCAGTACAACACCGGACGAGTGCCGCGTTTCCTGGCAAAGGACGGCCTTTTCAAGGACGGTTTCGTCGGCAAGGTCATGAAGGGCACCGGCCAGATCCCGGTCTACCGCGAGACCACGAACGCGCTCGACGCCTTCCGTGCCGCGGTCGACGCGATCGAGCGCGGTGAATGCGTGGCCTTCTACCCCGAAGGCACCCTCACCAGGGACCCCGAGATGTGGCCGATGACGGCCAAGTCCGGTGCCGCGCGGGTCGCCCTGCGCACCAAGTGCCCGGTGATTCCCGTCGCCCAGTGGGGCGCCAACCTCGCGCTTCCGCCGTACAGCAAGAAGCTCAGCCTCTTCCCGCGCAAGAAGCTCCAGGTGCTCGCGGGCGAACCGGTCGACCTCTCGCGCTTCTACGGCAAGGAGCCGACCCCCGAGACCCTGCGCGAGGTGACCGAGACCATCATGGCCGCGGTCACCGAACTCCTGGAGGAGATCCGGCAGGAGAAGGCCCCCGCGACCCCGTACGACCCGCGCAAGGCGCGGCTCGCGCAGCGGCGGAAGGCGGCGGACCGCAGCGGCCGGAGCATCGTGCAGAACATCCCCGAGAACACCACCACCCCCAAGAACACCACCACGGAGGACAGCAAGTGACGAACCCGGTGAAGGCCGCCGTCTTCGGAACGGGCTCTTGGGGTACGGCCTTCGGCATGGTGCTCGCCGACGCCGGGTGCGACGTCACCCTGTGGGGCCGTCGCGCCGAACTCGTCGACGCCGTCAACTCCTCGCGCAGGAACCCCGACTACCTCCCCGGTGTCGAACTCCCGGCGAACATCAGGGCGACCACCGACCCGGCCGAGGCCGCGGCCGACGCCGACTTCACCGTGCTCGCCGTGCCCTCGCAGACGCTGCGCGGCAACCTCGCCGAGTGGGCGCCGCTGCTCGCCACCGACACCGTGCTCGTCTCCCTCATGAAGGGCGTCGAACTGGGCTCCGCGATGCGGATGAGCGAGGTCATCGAGGACGTCACGAAGGTCGCCGCCGACCGCGTCGCCGTCGTCACGGGACCCAACCTCGCCCGCGAGATCGCCGCACGGCAGCCCGCTGCCGCCGTGGTCGCCTGCCGCGACGAATCGATCGCGCAGCGCCTCCAGACCGCCTGCCACACCCCGTACTTCCGCCCGTACACGAACACGGACGTCGTCGGCTGCGAACTCGGCGGCGCCGTCAAGAACGTCATCGGTCTCGCCGTCGGCATCGCGGACGGCATGGGCCTGGGCGACAACGCCAAGGGCTCGCTCATCACCCGCGGCCTCGCCGAGACCACTCGCCTGGGCCTGGCGATGGGCGCGGATCCGCTGACGTTCTCCGGGCTCGCGGGCCTGGGCGACCTGGTGGCCACCTGCTCGTCACCGCTCTCGCGCAACCACACCTTCGGCACGAACCTCGGCAAGGGCATGACGCTGGAGGAGACCATCGCGGTCACCAAGCAGACCGCCGAGGGCGTCAAGTCCTGTGAGTCGGTGCTCGATCTGGCCCGCAGGCACGGCGTCGACATGCCCATCACCGAGACGGTCGTGGGCATCGTGCACGAGGGGACGCCGCCGGTGGTCGCCCTCAAGGAGCTGATGTCGCGCAGCGCCAAGCCCGAGCGCCGCTGACTCCGCGCGGGGCCAGCGGGTACCCTCAAGCCGATATGAGCAGCGAGAACCTCCCCCAGAGCCCCGAGCCGCACCCCGAGCAGAGCTCTGAGCTGCCGCTCCGCAAGCCGCGTGTGGCCGTCGTGTTCGGCGGCCGCAGCTCGGAGCACGGCATCTCAGTCGTCACGGCGGGCGCCGTACTGCGTGCCATCGACCGCACCAAGTACGACGTCCTGCCCATCGGCATCACGACGGACGGCCGCTGGGCCCTGACCGCCGACGATCCCGAGCGTATGGCGATCACCGACCGCCAGGTGCCCAACGTCGACGCGCTCGCCGAGTCGGCGGACGGCGGCGTCGTGATGCCCCTGGACCCGGGCAACCGCGAGGTCGTCTACAGCGAGCCCGGCTCCGTGCCCAAGGCCCTCGGTGAGGTCGACGTCGTCTTCCCGATGCTGCACGGCCCCTACGGCGAGGACGGCACGCTCCAGGGGCTCCTGGAGCTCTCTGGAGTGCCCTACGTGGGCGCCGGAGTGCTCGCCTCGGCCGTCGGCCAGGACAAGGAGTACATGAAGCGGGTCTTCACCTCCTTCGGGTTGCCCGTCGGCCCGTACCTGGTGATCCGCCCGCGCGAGTGGGACCGCGACCAGGAAGGCGCCCGCAAGAAGATCGCGGAGTTCGCCGGCGACCACGGCTGGCCGCTGTTCATCAAGCCCGCGCGCGGCGGCTCCTCGATGGGCATCACGAAGGTCGACTCCTTCGAGGGCCTCGACGACGCGATCGACGAGGCCCGCCGCCACGACCCCAAGATCCTCGTCGAGTCGCTCCTGCGCGGCCGCGAGATCGAGTGCGGGGTCCTGGAGTTCGAGGACGGACCGCGCGCGAGCGTGCCCGCCGAGATCCCGCCGGTGCAGTCGCACGACTACTACGACTTCGAGGCGAAGTACATCGACTCGACGCCCGGGATCGTGCCCGCCCCGCTGACGCCCGAGCAGACCGCCGACATCCAGCGGCTCGCGGTCGACGCCTTCGAGGCGACGTCCTGCGAGGGCCTGGTGCGCGCGGACTTCTTCCTCACCGAGGACGGGCAGTTCGTGATCAACGAGATCAACACGATGCCGGGCTTCACGCCCATCTCGATGTACCCGAAGATGTGGGAAGCGAGCGGCGTCAGCTACCCGGAGCTGGTGGACCGCCTCGTGCAGGCGGCCCTCAACCGCTCCACGGGTCTTCGCTAGCCCTCAGGGGGCCTACGCGATCCCCTTGGGGATCGTCTTCTTGATGGGGGCGGCGAAGTCCGTCAGCGGGCTCACGCCGCTCCCCGCACGCTCATTGGGCAGCGTGACCTCCACGTACGCCTTGCGCAGCGTGGAGGTGAAGCGGAACGAGCCGTCGTCCTGCTCGTCGAGCAGCCAGTTGACGCCGTCCGCCGTCACGCCGTCCGCCTCGGGGTTGTTCATCTCGGTCGGTCTGGCGACACCGCAGCGCAGTATGATCGCCGGGTCTCCCCACCCGGCGGTCAGCTCCGACTTCGGCTCGGGATCAACGCGTCCCAGACCGTCCACCTTCTTCGGCAGCTGCTTGTCCAGGTTCCGGCACAGTTCGGTGACCTTGCTGTCCGGGGTGGGAACCGCAGCCTTCACCGCTTCGTCTGCTGAGGAGCAGCCCGCGGACGCGATCAGCAGTGCGAGAGCGGGGGCCGAGACGAGGCAGCGACGCCGGCGACGGGAAATCTTCACCGGCCAAGGGTAGACGGGGGCTACAGGTGCACGACGGGGCAGGTCAGGGTCCGGGTGATGCCGTCCACTTGCTGGACTTTGGCGACCACCATGCGGCCGAGTTCGTCCACCGTGTCCGCCTGGGCGCGCACGATGACATCGTAGGGTCCGGTCACGTCCTCGGCCTGGATGACTCCTGGGATCTTGCCGATCAGCTCGGCGACGGTCGACGCCTTGCCGACCTCTGTTTGGATCAGGATGTACGCCTGTACCACGGAACCTCCAGGGCGGCCACGAGGATCATGTGGGGAGAAGGGACGCCACGGTACCGCGTCGCCGCTTCTCACGGGGAGACCCGGGTGAGCTGTGGCGCGCACATCGCGGTGGACGGGCAACAGAAGTTGACGGTCATATCGACCGTACCTATGACAGTGACGGCTCGCGACCGCAAGCCGAGCAGCGTGAAAGGGCATGGTGAGTCCCGGTGAAGGGAACCGTCGGCGAGTTGGGGGAGTTCGGGCTCATCAGGGAACTCACATCGCGGCTCACCTCCACTCCGGCCGTCCGGCTCGGTCCGGGTGATGACGCCGCCGTCGTGTCGGCGCCGGACCGCAGAGTCGTGGCCAGTACCGACATCCTCCTCGAAGGGCGGCACTTCCGCCGCGACTGGTCGACCGCGTACGACGTGGGCCGCAAGGCCGCCGCGCAGAACCTCGCGGACATCGCCGCCATGGGCGCCGTACCGACCGCGCTCCTGCTCGGCCTGGTCGTGCCCGCCGAACTCCCCGCGAGCTGGCCCACCGAGCTCATGGACGGCCTGCGGGACGAATGCCAGGTCGCGGGAGCGGCGGTCGTGGGCGGCGACGTCGTACGCGGCGACACGATCACCGTCGCGATCACCGCGCTCGGCGATCTGCGCAACCACGAACCGGTCACCCGCGCGGGCGCCCAGCCCGGCGATGTCGTCGCCGTCACCGGCTGGTTGGGCTGGTCCGCCGCAGGGCACGCGGTCCTCTCGCGCGGCTTCCGCTCGCCCCGCGCCTTCGTGGAGGCCCACCGCAGGCCCGAACCGCCGTACCACGCGGGCCCCGCGGCGGCCGGCCTCGGCGCGACCTCGATGACGGACGTGAGCGACGGGCTCATCGCCGACCTCGGCCACATCGCCGAGTCGAGCAAAGTACGCATCGACATCCGCTCCGGAGACGTCGACGTGCCCTCCCAGATGAACGACATCGGCCAGGCCGTCGGCGTCGACCCCCTGCAGTGGGTGCTCAACGGCGGCGAGGACCACGCGATCGTGGCGACGTTCCCGCCGGACGTGAAACTGCCCGCCCGCTGGAAGGTCATCGGCGAGGTCCTCAACCCCTCGGCGCTGCCGCAGGTGACGGTGGACGGGGCGCCCTGGACCAGCAAGGGCTGGGACCACTTCGGCGACAACCTCGAGGACTGAGCATGACGGTGTCCTCAGCGTCCTCAGCGTCCTCAGCGTCGTCAGCGCCCCCGCGCGTCCTGACCGTCGCCGGGTCCGACTCCGGCGGCGGCGCGGGCATCCAGGCGGACTTGAAGACGATGCTGGCGCTCGGCACGCACGGCATGAGCGTCGTCACCGCCGTCACCGCGCAGAACTCCCTTGGCGTACAAGGCTTTTGGGAGCTGCCGGTGGAGGCGGTGCGCGCGCAGTACAGGAGCGTCGTCGACGACATCGGCGTCCAGGCCGTGAAGACCGGCATGCTGGCATCGGCCGAACTGGTCGAGACGGTGGCCGAGTTGATCGCCGGGACGGACGCCCCCTCGGTCGTCGACCCGGTGGGCGTCTCCAAGCACGGCGACTCGCTCCTCGCCGCATCCGCGCTCGACTCGGTCCGTACGAAGCTGCTCCCGGTCGCCACGGTCGCGACCCCGAACCTCGACGAGGTCGCACAGCTCACCGGCGTCCAGGTCGAGTCCGAGGACGGGATGCGGCGTGCGGCGGCGGCCCTCCTCGCGTACGGCCCGCAGTGGGCGCTCATCAAGGGCGGCCACCTGCGGGGCGACGCGGTGGACCTGCTCACCGACGGCTCCGACGAGCACTGGCTGCGCGCCCCCCGCCACGACAACCGCCACACGCACGGCACGGGCTGCACCCTCGCCAGCGCGATCGCCTCGCACCTGGCGAAGGGCCTGCCGGTGCCGGAGGCCGTCGCGGCGGCGAAGGAGTACGTGACCGGGGCGATCGAGGCCGGGTTCGCGCTCGGGGGCGGGATCGGGCCTGTGGATCATGGGTGGCGGTTCCGGGAGCGGTAAGTACTGGCGGGTGCTTTCGGGCACACAGACGGGTGCTTTCGGGCACACAAAAGAGCCGGTCCCCCGAAGGGGACCGGCTCTTTTAGCAACCAGCTAGGTGGCCGCGCTTACTTGCGTCAGCGCGAGACCTTGCCGGCCTTGATGCACGAGGTGCAGGCGTTGAGCCGCTTCGGCGTCCCGCTGACCACGGCACGAACGCGCTGGATGTTCGGGTTCCAGCGACGGGACGTACGGCGGTGAGAGTGCGAGATGTTGTTGCCGAAGCTCGGCCCCTTGCCGCAGACGTCGCAGTTGGCAGCCACGGGTCACTCCAAGACTTCAGATGCACTTACGGTTAATCCCGGCATGCCGGGATCAGTGCAATGATCGTGGGTGGCGTTGCCAGGAGGAATGGCCCGATGGGTATCGGGCAACCGGAGCAGCATACAACGACTGCTTCGGTAGAACGAAACTACCATGTCTCGCCCCGGCCCCGCCCCGGGCCCTTCGCCCGTCCCGGTCTACGCTGCGTCCATTCCGGATGCCTTTAGGAGGCGAGCAGGTGCCGCAGAACCTCGACGCCGTCGCGGTGCGCGCCTGGTGCGGCCTCGCTCTGGACGCCCTGGGAAGGGCTCGCGAGGAGATCGACGCGATCAACGTCTATCCGGTCGCGGACGGGGACACCGGAACCAACCTCTATCTGACCGTGGAATCGGCTTCCCAGGCGGTCGACGCGGTCTTCACGGGCCTGGAGCCGACCCGCCCCGCCCTGGCCGAGGCCGTGCGGGCGATGGCGCACGGCGCGCTGATCGGGGCCCGCGGGAACTCGGGCACGATCCTGTCGCAGCTGCTGCGGGGGATGGCGCAGGTCCTCGGGGCCGACCACGACACGGAGCACGCCGACGGCCGGGCGCTTGCGCTCGCGCTGCGGCGGGCCGCGGAGTCGGCTTACCAAGCGGTCGTGCACCCCGTCGAGGGCACCGTCCTGACGGTGGCCGCCGCCGCTGCCGAAGCGGCTTCGGGTGTCGGCGGCGACTGCGGGGCGGTGGCGCGGGCCGCGTACGACGGTGCGTGCCGGGCGCTGGACGCGACTCCGGAGCAGCTCGCGGTGCTCGGCCGTGCGGGAGTGGTGGACGCCGGAGGGCGCGGGCTCGTGGCGGTGCTCGGGGCGCTCGTCGAGGCACTGTCCGGCGAGACGGTGCTCCTGAAGGCGACCGCGGGCCTCCACGCGCGCGTGGAGGCCCCGCAGGACGCCGTCGAGTGCCAGGACGTCCCGGCGGACGCCGCGGCCCCCGCCTTCGAGGTCATCTACCTCCTGGAGGCCGACGACGCGGCCGTCACGCGGCTGCGGACGCGGCTCGACGGGCTCGGTGACTCGCTCGTCGTCGTCGGCGGCGACGGGCTGTGGAACGTCCACGTCCACGTGGACGACGCTGGCGCCGCCGTCGAGGCGGGCGTCGAGGCGGGGCGGCCCCACCGCATCCGCATCACCCACTTCGGGGTGGGCGACGCGCACACCGCGGGCGCCGCGCAGCCGCCCCGGGAACGGGTGCAGCGCGGCATCGTCGCCGTCGTACCGGGGGAGGGGCTCGCGGGTCTCTACGCCGATGCCGGTGCGACGACCGTGCCCACGCGCCCCGGGGAGCCGCCCGCCAGCGGAGAGCTCGTCGACGCGATCCGGCGGGCCCACGCGCGCGAGGTGGTGCTCCTGCCGAACGACGCCGAGCTGCGCCACACCGCTGCCGCCGCCGCGGAGCAGGCCCGCACCGAAGGGGTGCGCGTCGCGCTGATCCCCACCCGGTCCGCGGTTCAAGGCATCGCGGCGCTCGCCGTGCACGAGCCGGACCGCCGCTTCGACGAGGACGTCGTCGCGATGACATCGGCGGCCGGCGCGACCCGGTACGCGGAGCTGGCCGTCGCCGAGCGGCAGTCGTGGACCATGGCGGGCATCTGCCAGGCCGGTGACGTCCTCGGCCTGATCGACGGCGATGTCGCGCTGATCGGCGACGACACGACGCGCACCGCGCGCTCCGTCCTCGACCGGATGCTGGCCGCGGGCGGCGAGATGGTCACGCTTGTGCTCGGCGACGACGTCCCGGACAGCCTCGGCGACGAGCTGGAGAAGCATGTGCGCGAGACGCATCTGGCGGTCGACACGGTGGTCTACCGCGGCGGACGCCAGTCGGCCCTGCTCCTGATCGGCGTGGAGTAGCCGCGGGACCGGCGCGCGGCAGTCGACGCTCACAACCATCCTGACCAGCTGATTTCACAGACGTACGCTGAATTGTCAGTGGTGTGGTGTGCAATGGATCTCGTGCCCGCGCTCGAAGAACCCCTGAAGAAAGTGGTCGGTCCCGCCACCGCGAAGGTGATGGCCGAGCACCTGGACCTGCACACCGTCGGCGACCTGCTGCACCACTACCCGCGGAGGTACGCGGAGCGTGGCGAGCTCACCCGCCTCGCCGACCTGCCCCTCGACGAGCACGTCACGGTGGTCGCCCAGGTCGCGACGGCGCGCATCCTCACGTTCAACGGCGGCAGGGGTCAGCGCCTCGAAGTGACGATCACCGACGGCAGCGGCCAGCTCCAGCTGGTCTTCTTCGGCCGCGGCATCCACAAGCCGCACAAGGACCTGCTGCCCGGCACACGCGCGATGTTCGCGGGCAAGGCGTCCGTCTTCAACCGCAAGATGCAGCTCGCCCATCCCGCGTACGAACTGCTGAAGGGCGACGCCGACACCGCGGACGATGCGGTGGACTCCTGGGCCGGAGCCCTCATCCCGATCTATCCGGCCACCGCGAAGCTGGAGTCCTGGAAGATCGCCAAATCCGTGGACGCGGTCCTGCCCAGCGCCCAGGAGGCCCTGGACCCGCTGCCGCCGAGCCTGCGCGACGGCAGGGAGCTGATTCCGCTCCCCGAAGCGCTCCTGAAGATCCACCGCCCGCACACCAAGGCGGACATCGCCTCTGCCCGTGACCGCCTGAAGTGGGACGAGGCCTTCGTCCTGCAAGTGGCCCTGGCCCGCCGGAGGTACGCGGACGCGCAGCTCCCCGCGATCGCCCGCCGCCCCCGCGACGGCGGTCTGCTCGACGCCTTCGACGCCAAGCTGCCCTTCACCCTCACCGAGGGCCAGGAGAAGGTCTCCAAGGAGATCTTCGACGACCTGGCGACCGAGCATCCGATGCACCGCCTCCTCCAGGGAGAGGTCGGCTCCGGTAAGACGATGGTCGCCCTGCGCGCCATGCTCGCCGTCGTGGACGCGGGCGGGCAGGCCGCGATGCTCGCGCCCACCGAAGTCCTCGCCCAGCAGCACCACCGCTCGATCACCGAGATGATGGGCGAGCTCGCCGAGGGCGGCATGCTCGGCGGCTCTGACCAGGGAACCAAGGTCACGTTGCTCACCGGCTCGATGGGCGTGGCCGCCCGGCGTCAGGCCCTGCTCGACCTCGTCACCGGCGAGGCCGGGATCGTCATCGGCACGCACGCGCTGATCGAGGACAAGGTCCAGTTCCACGACCTGGGCCTGGTCGTCGTCGACGAACAGCACCGCTTCGGGGTCGAGCAGCGCGACGCCCTGCGCGGCAAGGGCAAGCAGCCCCCGCACCTCCTGGTCATGACAGCCACGCCCATCCCGCGCACGGTCGCGATGACGGTCTTCGGGGACCTGGAGACGTCGGTCCTCGACCAGCTCCCCGCGGGCCGTTCGCCGATCGCCAGCCATGTCGTGCCGGCCGAGGACAAGCCCCACTTCTTGGAGCGCGCGTGGGAGCGCGTGCGCGAGGAGGTGGAGAACGGCCACCAGGCGTACGTGGTCTGCCCCCGGATCGGCGATGAGGACGACGACCCGAAGAAGGCCAAGAAGAAGGCCGAGGAAGAGGCCACCGCCGAGAAGCGGCCCCCGCTCGCCGTCATCGAGGTCGCCGAGCAGCTCGCCCGCGGTCCGCTGAGCGGCCTCAAGGTCGAGATCCTGCACGGCCGTATGCAGCCCGACGACAAGGACGCGGTGATGCGCCGCTTCGCCGCGGGAGAGACCCAGGTCCTGGTCGCGACGACGGTCATCGAGGTCGGCGTGAACGTCCCGAACGCCACGGCAATGGTGATCATGGACGCTGACCGTCTCGGCGTATCGCAGCTGCACCAGCTGCGTGGCCGCGTCGGCCGTGGCTCGGCCCCCGGACTCTGCCTCCTGGTCACCGACATGCCGGAGGCGAGCCCCGCACGCGCCCGCCTCGGGGCCGTGGCCGCGACGCTGGACGGCTTCGAGCTCTCCCGGATCGACCTGGAGCAGCGCCGCGAGGGCGACGTACTGGGCCAGGCGCAGTCCGGTGTCCGCACCAGCCTGCGCATGCTCGCGGTCATCGAGGACGAGGAGATCATCGCCGAGGCCCGCGAGGAGGCCGTCGCGGTGGTCTCCGCCGACCCGGAGCTCGAGCACCTGCCCGAGCTGCGCACGGCCCTGGACGCCCTCCTGGACGACGAGCGCGAGCAGTACCTCGACAAGGGCTGACAGGCAGCGGGTGCACAAGGGCTGAGAGACTGAGGCCGGATCTTCCCGCACGTTCGTTCACCGACAAGGACTCAGATGACCCGCGTGATCGCCGGTGCGGCCGGCGGACGTCGCCTCGCCGTCCCGCCAGGAACCGGCACCCGGCCCACGACCGACCGCGCACGCGAGGGCCTGTTCTCCACCTGGCAGGCCCTGCAGGGCACGCTGGACGGGGCGCGCGTCCTCGACCTGTACGCCGGGTCCGGAGCCATCGGCCTCGAAGCGCTCTCGCGCGGCGCCGGTCACGCCCTGCTGGTGGAGGCCGACGCCCGCGCGGTGCGCACCGTCAGGGAGAACGTGAAGGCGATCGGCCTGCCCGGCGCCGAGGTCAGGGCGGGCAAAGCGGCCCAGATCGTCCTGGGCGGCGCCCCCACGGCCCCGTACGACCTGGTCTTCCTCGACCCTCCGTACGCCGTCACCGATGACGATCTTCGCGAGATCCTGCTCACACTCCGCGCGGGGGGCTGGCTCACGGGCGATGCGCTCGTCACCGTTGAACGCAGTACCAGAGGCGGAGAATTCGGCTGGCCCGACGGCTTCGAAGCACTGAGGTCCCGTCGCTACGGCGAAGTTACGTTTTGGTACGGTCGCGCCGCCTCTACGTGCGACGACTCAGTGATCGCGCCATGACCGGACCGGAGAGCGAGGGACTTCAGTTGCGCCGCGCCGTCTGTCCGGGGTCATTCGACCCCATCACCAATGGACACCTCGACATCATCGCCCGCGCCTCCAGGCTGTACGACGTGGTGCACGTCGCGGTGATGATCAATCAGTCGAAGAAGGGCCTGTTCTCCGTCGAGGAGAGGATCGAGCTGATCCGCCAGGTCACCGCCGACTTCGGGAACGTCGAGGTCGAGTCCTTCCACGGCCTCCTCGTCGACTTCTGCAAGCAGCGCGACATCCCGGCCATCGTCAAGGGCCTGCGCGCGGTCAGCGATTTCGACTACGAACTGCAGATGGCCCAGATGAACAACGGCCTCTCGGGCGTCGAAACCCTGTTCGTGCCCACCAATCCCACCTACAGCTTCCTCTCCTCCTCGCTGGTCAAGGAGGTGGCGGCCTGGGGCGGTGACGTCGCCCACCTGCTGCCTCCGGTGGTCCATGAGGCGCTGGCGGAGCGCATCGGCAAGAAGTGACGCACCACCGGGTCAACTGACAGTCCGTCACCCGGTGTCGGACGGCCGCCGACTGGCCTTACAGTCGTGCCGTCCGTCTCCAATCAGCTGTAGAGAGTGGCGAGCACACGGTGGACGTGCAGAAGAAGATCGACGAGATCGTCGAGGCGGTCGGCAGCGCCCGGTCCATGCCCATGTCGGCCTCGTGCGTGGTCAACCGCGCCGATCTGCTGTCGATGCTCGAAGAGGTGCGCCAGGCGCTGCCCGGCTCCCTCGCCCAGGCCCAGGAGCTCATCGGTGGCCGCGAGCAGCTGGTCGAGCAGGCCCGCCAGGAGGCGGACCGGATCATCGAGACCGCACACGCCGAGCGCGGCTCGCTGATCTCCGACACGGAGGTCGCCCGCAACTCCCAGGGCGAGGCCGCACGCATCCTCGCCGAGGCCCGCCAGGCCGCCGACGAGGTCCGCGTCGAGGCCGACGACTACGTGGACAGCAAGCTGGCCAACTTCGAGGTCGTCCTCACCAAGACCCTCGGCTCGGTCGGCCGCGGCCGCGAGAAGCTCCTCGGCACCGGCCCCGGCCTCGACGAGCAGGGCTACGAGGACGAGGACGCCCCGCAGCGCAGCCATGACCCCGAGACGCTGCGCCGGGACGCGGACGCGTACGTCGACGCCAAGCTCGGCGCCTTCGAGGCGGTCCTGGCCAAGACCCTGGAGGCGGTCGGCCGCGGCCGCCAGACCCTGCACGGCCGTGCGCCCGCCGATGACCTCGCGGGCCTCGCCGAGGGCCTCGGATCCCAGGCGCACACCACGGACGCCGAGTACCTCGCGGGCCTCACCGACCCCACGGCGCCCGCGACCCCCGCCCCCGCGGCCCCGCAGCCGCCGCAGGCGCCCCCGCAGATCCCCGCACAGCAGCCGTACGCCCCGGCCCAGCAGGAGCCGGAGCCGTACGCCCAGGAGCCGGACCCCTACGCGTACCAGCAGCAGGACCAGTACGCCTACCAGCAGCAGTACGCCCAGCAGGACCCGTACGGCTATCAGCAGCAGGGTCCGTACGGCTACCCGCAGCAGGGGTACGACCAGACCCAGCATCAGCAGGGGTACGGGGATCCGCAGCAGCAGCCCGCCTCCGGGGTGCTCGACGAGACCAGTCTCTTCGACACCGGCATGATCACCGCGGAACAGCTGCGCCAGTACGAACAGGGCCGCTGACCCCCGATCCCAATCCGGTCCGGGACCGGATTGGGCCGAGAGCGAATGGTCCAGTATCCTGGCTCTTCGGTCGCGCGTACGTCCGCGATCCAGGCTGCCCGGCTAGTGAGCGAAGCTCACGACGGGGGCGGCCCTCCTTGAACTTCCAGGATTCGAAAGCAGGAAAAGCCCTGAGTGCTCGCCTTGACCACCGAAACCCACTCGTGTTCGACACACACGAGCTGGGTCGGCGTCCCGGTGCGCTGCAGCGGCTGACCCGTTCCATCGAGGCACCCGGTTCGCCGGACGTCCTCGGTATCGACGGGGTCATCGGAGTGCCGCAAGGCGCCCCGGTCGAGCTGGAGATCCGTCTTGAGTCGGTCATGGAAGGTGTGCTTGTCACAGGCACCGCCCGTGCGTCGGCCGAGGGGGAGTGCGTAAGGTGTCTGGAGCCGCTGAAGCTTGAGGTGGAAGCGGACTTCCAGGAGATGTTCTCGTACCCTGACGCCGACGACCGGGGCCGCACAGCGGAACCGGCCGACGACGCCGAGGACGACGAGGACAGGCTCTATCTCGAGGACGGCTTGTTCGACCTCGAACCCGTGCTGCGTGACGCGGTAGTGCTCGCACTGCCGATGCAGCCGGTGTGCCGGGACGACTGTCCGGGTCTGTGTTCCCAGTGTGGAGCACGGCTCGCGGACGACCCGGACCACCACCATGACGCCGTCGACATTCGTTGGGCGGCATTGCAGGGACTCGCCGGGACCATCCAGGACGGCGAGAAGGACGACGTGAGCGGCGCCGAAGCCGGCGTCGACGAGAAGCAGGAGAAGTAGCCGTGGCTGTTCCGAAGCGGAAGATGTCGCGCAGCAACACGCGCCACCGCCGGTCGCAGTGGAAGGCTGCGGTCCCCACCCTGGTTTCGTGTGAGCGTTGCCAGGAGCCGAAGCTGCAGCACATCGCGTGCCCGAGCTGCGGCACGTACAACAAGCGCCAGGTCCTCGAGGTCTGAGCGGCTGGTGAGAGGCACCGTGTCTAGCCACAAAACGGCGGAAGACGCCAACGCTGAAAAGGCTGCAAACGCCAAGAAGCAGGCGGAAAACACGGCCTCGTCCCACACGCTTTTGGAAGGGCGGCTCGGGTACAGACTCGAGTCCGCCCTTCTGGTGCGTGCACTGACCCACCGTTCGTACGCGTACGAGAACGGCGGTCTGCCGACGAATGAACGGCTCGAGTTCCTCGGGGACTCGGTGCTCGGACTCGTCGTCACGGACACGCTCTATCGCACCCACCCCGACCTGCCCGAAGGCCAGCTGGCCAAGTTGCGGGCCGCGGTGGTCAATTCGCGTGCGCTGGCGGAGGTCAGCCGTGGCCTCGATCTCGGCTCCTTCATCCGGCTCGGCCGGGGCGAAGAGGGCACGGGTGGCCGGGACAAGGCTTCCATCCTCGCCGACACCCTTGAAGCGGTGATCGGCGCGGTCTATCTGGACCAGGGTCTGGACGCGGCGGGCGAGCTGGTGCACCGGCTCTTCGACCCGCTGATCGAGAAGTCCTCGAACCTGGGAGCGGGCCTGGACTGGAAAACCAGCCTCCAGGAGCTCACCGCGACCGAGAGCCTCGGCGTTCCCGAGTATCTCGTCACGGAGAGCGGCCCGGACCACGAGAAGACCTTTACTGCTGCCGCCCGCGTCGGAGGCGTCTCGTACGGCACCGGCACCGGCCGCAGCAAGAAGGAAGCGGAGCAGCAGGCCGCGGAGTCCGCATGGCGCGAAATTCGCGCTGCCGCGGATGAGCGGATCAAGGCGGCGGAGATTGCAGCCGCCGAGCCGGCTGCTGCTCCCGCTGCCGCGGAGGTCGACGGGGCTGCCGAAGCTCCGTCTGCCTGAACCGCTTTATTGTTGGTGCCGGTCGCCCCTCGGGTGGCCGGCACCAGCTTTTTCTCCGCTTCGCCGCATTCTTTCCCGCCCACCCGCCCGATTACCCGGAGTAATCAAAAATGCCCGAGCTGCCCGAGGTCGAAGTCGTCCGGCGTGGGCTCGAGCGGTGGGTGGCTCATCGCACCGTCGCCGATGTCGAAGTGCTGCATCCGCGTGCCGTGCGGCGGCACATCGCGGGCGGTGACGACTTCGGGCACCGCCTCAAGGGTCACCGCGTCGGTACGGCGATGCGGCGCGGGAAGTATCTCTGGCTGCCGATCGAGGACAGCGGCACCTCGATCCTGGCCCATCTCGGCATGAGCGGACAGCTGCTCGTCCAGCCCCAAGAGGCGCCCGACGAGAAGCACTTGAGGATCCGGATGCGGTTCGCCGACGAGCTCGGCACCGAGCTGCGCTTCGTCGACCAGCGCACCTTCGGCGGACTCTCGCTGCACGCGACCACCCCGGACGGACTGCCGGACGTCATCGCGCACATCGCACGCGACCCGCTCGACGAGGAGTTCGACGACGCGGCCTTCCACGCCACGCTGCGCCGACGCCGTACGACGATCAAACGCGCCCTGCTCGACCAGTCGTTGATCAGCGGAGTCGGCAACATCTATGCGGACGAGGCCCTTTGGCGGGCGAAGCTGCACTACGAGCGGCCCACCGCCACGTTCACCCGCCCGCGCACGGCCGAACTCCTGGGCCACGTACGGGATGTGATGAACGCGGCCCTCGCCGTCGGCGGTACCAGCTTCGACAGCCTGTACGTGAACGTGAACGGCGAGTCGGGGTACTTCGAGCGGTCGCTCGACGCCTACGGACGTGAGGACGAGCCGTGCCGCCGCTGCGGTACGCCGATGCGCCGACGCCCCTGGATGAACCGCTCCAGCTACTTCTGCCCGCGCTGTCAGCGGCCGCCGGTCGCGCGGTTGTCGTAGCACTCGCGTGCTTCGAGCACGCCGTCCATCCTGCCCTCCACGAAGTGGATGAGGTTCAGCAGGCGGTCGGCGATCTCCCGTCCCAGTGGCGTGAGTTCGTAGTCCACGCGCGGCGGGTTGGTGGGCTGTGCCTCGCGGTGGACCAGGCCGTCGCGCTCAAGGGCGTGCAGGGTCTGGGACAGCATCTTCTCGCTCACGCCGTCGACGCGGCGGCGCAGTTCGTTGAAACGGAACGTCCCGTCGTGCAGCGCGCCCAGGGTGAGCGCGCCCCAGCGTCCTGTGACGTGCTCCAGGGTGCCGCGTGAGGGGCACTGCTTGGCGAACACGTCGTATGAATCCATGCCGACAGCATACTCCTGCGCAGCGCTGACCAATGGGTGGCGCTAACTGGCAGTTAGCGCTTGCCGTGGCTCCCGGTGCGCGCGGTGTGTGCCTAGAAGCCGAAGTCCTGCGTCCACCAGGGGCCGCCCGGCGCGAAGTGCGCGCCGACGCCCATGGTCTTGTAGTCGCAGTTGAGGATGTTGGCCCGGTGGCCGGGGCTGTTCATCCAGGCGTCCATCACGGACTGGGCGTTGGCCTGGCCCCGGGCTATGTTCTCGCCGCCCAGGTCCGCGATCCCGGCCTGCTCGGCGCGGTCCCACGGGGTCGCGCCGCTCGGGTCGGTGTGGTCGAAGAAGTCACGCTCGGCCATGTCCGAGCTGAAGTCTCCGGCGAGCGAGGCCAGCGCGGCGTCGGCGCGCACGGGGGAGCAGCCCACCTTGGCCCGCTCCGCGTTGACCAGGGTGAGCACCGCGGCCTCGGCCGCGCTCTCCGCGGACGGCGACTTTGACCCGGTGGCCGGCGGAGCCTTGGGCTTCTCGGCGGGGGTACGCGACGGGCTCGGGGGCTTCGTCGTCCTCTTCTCGTCCGGCTTGGGCGCGGGCGCCTGCGTCGACGGCTTCTTCGAAGGCTCGGCCGAGGGCTTCTCGGTGGTCTTCGAGGGCGTCGGGGTCGGGCTCGGGGCCTCGGGGCGCTCGGAGCCGCGGCTCGGCGGGGCCGTCTCGCGCTCGGCGGTGCCGGTGTCGCCGCCCTGGGGCGCGACGTCGCTGGGGGTGGTCGCGGCACGCACCTTGTTCGAGTCGCCGCCACCGCCCAGGGAGTAGTTCCCTGCGCCCGGGACCAGGCCGGTGGCGACGGCGACCGCGCCCATCGCGACGGCGGCCGACACACCGAGCAGGCCGGTGCGCACGGGTGCGGCGCGGCGGCCCTTGCGGCGGTGCGACACGGTGGCGGGGCGGGGCTCCGGGGCGCCGGCGTACTCGCCCGCGTATGTGTCGGAGACCCCAGTGGCGCGGCCGGTGGCGGCTGCCCCTGCGCCGGAGCGTCGGTGGCGTCCCATCTCCTGGCCTTCCTCGTCCTCAGCGGTCAACGTGGCTCACCCATACGAGTGAGGCTCATCGAGTCGGGACTGTACGCGATGGCGCATGGGGACGAAGTGCTCCGAGAGCAATTGGCCGGTTAGCGTGCACCCATGAACGAAGAAGTCAGACTCACGGCCTGGGTCCGTGGCCAGGTGCAAGGCGTGGGTTTCCGCTGGTTCACGCGGGCCAAGGCCCTCGAGATCGGTGGCCTGAGTGGTTTTGCTCTCAATCTGGACGACGGTCGTGTGCAAGTCGTCGCCGAGGGGCCGCGTGCGGGCGCCCAGGGGCTGCTCGACTGGCTCCGCGAGGGCGACACACCCGGCCGCGTCGACGGTGTCACTGAGATCTGGGACACTCCGCGCGGCATCTACGAAACGTTCGCGATTCGCTGACGGAGTGGCGCCGGGCGGACCCGCTCCGGAGTGGTCATGGCAACTGCCCGGGGCAGGAAAGACCTGGTGGTTGCCAAGAACCGCCCGTCGTGGCAGGCTCCCAGGTGAAGGATGATCGACACGCCCCCAGGGCCCCGCAGCAGAGGCAGCGCCGCCGTTTCTACGGCCGCAGGCCCCCGGGTTGCCCGTCAATACGGGGCGTGATCGTGTTGACCGTCAAACTTTTTGGTGAGACTCTGGAAGCCCCGCGCACCTTAGCTGTTTGGCATGTGAGAACGGCCAGCAAGACCCAGCAGGAAACAACGAGTGCCAAGCACCGCGGGTGCGATATCCCTCACGACCCACACCGCTTCGGTCGGTCACTCATTGTGGAGGACCATCCATCATGGCAAAGGCGCTTCTCGGTTACGTCGGCGGTTCCGACCCGCGACTTCTCGCCGAGATGCGACGGCTCCAGCAGCGCGTTCAGGACCTGGAATCTGAGCTTGTGAAGATCCAGGCCGAGAACGACGCGCTCGCGGCTGCCGCTTCTCACGAATCGCTCCTGGAGAGCATCGACGTACCCCAGGCGGAGCCTGCGCTCACCTGACCACCATCTTCTAGTAAGGCGCTCATCTCACACGGCCTCACATAACGCCTGAAGGCGTCACGTGTTCCTGGGCCCGTGAGATGCCTGTTAACGCACATGGTCAGGCTGCCCAAGTCAGCCGCTTGTCCAGATCTGCAAGGGACGCTTCGGCGTCCCTTCTTTCTTGCCGCACCCGTAGTCTGTTTCCTTTACAGCTGATGTGCCCTGCATCTTCCTGGGTGAAACGGTCAGTGAAAGGTAGAGTCCGGCTGCGTGCACCTCAAGGCCCTGACACTGCGCGGTTTCAAATCCTTCGCGTCGGCCACGACGCTGAAGTTCGAGCCGGGCATCACCTGCGTCGTCGGACCGAACGGCTCCGGCAAGTCCAATGTCGTGGACGCGCTGTCCTGGGTCATGGGCGAGCAGGGCGCCAAGTCGCTGCGCGGCGGCAAGATGGAGGACGTCATCTTCGCCGGCACCACCGGGCGTCCGCCGCTCGGCCGTGCCGAGGTGTCCCTCACGATCGACAACTCCGACGGCGCCCTGCCCATCGAGTACGCCGAAGTCACCATCACGCGGATCATGTTCCGCAATGGCGGCAGCGAGTACCAGATCAACGGGGACACCTGCCGGCTGCTCGACATCCAGGAACTGCTCTCCGACTCCGGCATCGGTCGCGAGATGCACGTCATCGTCGGGCAGGGCCAGCTCGACGGCGTACTGCACGCCGACCCCATGGGGCGCCGCGCCTTCATCGAGGAGGCCGCGGGCGTACTCAAGCACCGCAAGCGCAAAGAGAAGGCGCTGCGCAAGCTCGACGCGATGCAGGCCAACCTCGCCCGCGTCCAGGACCTGACCGACGAGCTCAGGCGTCAGCTCAAGCCGCTCGGCCGACAGGCCGCAGTGGCGCGCAGGGCCGCCGTCATCCAGGCCGATCTGCGCGACGCCCGGCTGCGGCTGCTCGCCGACGATCTCGTACGCCTGCGGGACGCGCTGCGGACGGAGATCGCCGACGAGGCGGAGCTCAAGCGCCGCAAGGACAGCGCCGAGGCCGAGCTGAAGAAGGCGCTCCAGCGGGAGGCGGAGCTCGAGGACGAGGTGCGCCGCCTCACTCCGCGGCTCCAGCGGGCTCAGCAGACCTGGTACGAGCTGTCGCAGCTGGCCGAGCGGGTGCGCGGCACGGTGTCGCTGGCCGATGCCCGCGTGAAGAGTGCGACCGCCGCGCCCCCGGAGGAGCGGCGTGGCCGCGACCCCGAGGACATGGAGCGCGAGGCCGCGCGGATCCGCGAGCAGGAGGCGGAGCTGGAAGCCGCCTTTGAAGCGGCCGAACACGCCCTTGAGGACACCGTCGGCCACCGTGCCGATCTGGAGCGGGAGCTGGCGGTCGAGGAGCGCCGCCTCAAGGACGTGGCGCGGGCCATCGCCGACCGGCGTGAGGGGCTCGCGCGGCTGAACGGCCAGGTCAACGCGGCGCGGTCGAGGGCGGGTTCCGCGCAGGCCGAGATCGACCGGCTCGCCGTGGCGCGTGACGAGGCGGGGGAGCGCGCGGTCGCCGCCCAGGAGGAGTACGAGCAGCTGAAGGCGGAGGTCGACGGGCTCGACGCCGGTGACGCGGAGCTCGGCGCGCGGCACGACGAGGCGAAGCGTTCCCTCACGGAGGCTGAGGGCGCGCTGACCGCCGCGCGGGAGGCGGCCACCGCCGCCGAGCGCAAGCGGGCCGCGGTCGCCGCCCGGCACGAGGCGCTGGCGCTGGGCCTGCGCCGCAAGGACGGTACGGGGGCGCTGCTCGCGGCGAAGGACCGCCTCACGGGGCTGCTCGGTCCGGCGGCCGAGCTGCTCTCGATCGCACCGGGGTATGAGGTCGCGATCGCTGCGGCGTTCGGTGCGGCGGCGGACGCGATCGCCGTGACCACACCGGCGTCGGCGGCGGAGGCCATCCGGCTGCTGCGCAAGCAGGACGCGGGGCGGGCCGCGCTGCTCCTCGCGGGGGCGCCGGAGGCGGACTGCGACGTACGCCCCGCGGGATCCGAAGGGCCACCGCCGGTCGCCGAACTGGTGCGCGGGCCAGAGGAGTTGATGCCCGCGGTGCGGCGGCTGCTGCGGGGCATGGTCGCCGTCGGCACCCTGGAGGACGCCGAGGACTTCGTCTACGCCCACCCCGAGCTCACCGCCGTCACCACCGAAGGCGACCTGCTCGGCGCGCACTTCGCGCAGGGCGGGTCCGCCGGGGCGCCGAGCCTGCTCGAAGTGCAGGCTTCGGTCGACGAGGCGGCGACCGAGCTCGAACAACTCGGCGAGCAGTGCGAGGAGTTGGCACGTTCGCAGCAGGAGGCGGGCGAGCGGCGCAAGGAAGCCGCCGCGCTCGTCGAGGAGCTGGGGGAGCGCAGGCGCGCCGCCGACCGCGAGAAGTCCTCCGTGGCCCAGCAGCTCGGCGCGCTCGCCGGACAGGCGCGGGGTGCCGCGGGCGAGGCCGAGCGCAGTGCGGCGGCGGCGGCCAAGGCGCAGGAAGCGCTGGACAAGGCGGTCGAGGACGCCGAGGAGTTGGCCGAGCGACTCGCTGTCGCGCAAGAGGCTCCGGCCGAGGAGGAGCCCGACACCGCCGTACGCGACCGGCTCGCCGCCGACGGGGCCAATGCCCGGCAGACCGAGATGGAGGCCAGGCTCCAGGTGCGTACGCACGAGGAGCGGGTCAAGGGGCTCGCGGGGCGTGCCGACTCGCTCGACCGGGCGGCGCGCGCCGAACGCGAGGCACGCGCGCGTGCCGAGCAGCGCAAGGCCCGGATGCGGCACGAGGCGGCGGTCGCCGATGCTGTCGCCCGTGGCGCGCGGCAGTTGCTCGCGCACGTCGAGGTCTCGCTCGTGCGGGCCCAGGAGGAGCGTGCCGCGGCCGAGCGGGCCAAGGAGGTGCGGGAGCGGGAGCTGACCGCAGAGCGGGGTCAGGGGCGCGACCTCAAGGCGGAGCTCGACAAGTTGACGGATTCAGTCCACCGCGGCGAGGTACTCGGTGCCGAGAAGCGGCTGCGCATCGAGCAGCTGGAGTCCAAGGCGCTGGAGGAACTCGGTGTGGAACCGGCAGGACTCGTCTCCGATTACGGCCCCGACCAGCTCGTGCCGCCCTCGCCCGCGGCCGAGGGCGAGGAGCTCCCCGAAGACCCGGAGCACCCGCGCAACAGGCCCGTGCCGTACGTCCGCGGTGAGCAGGAGAAGCGGCTGAGGTCAGCCGAACGGGCGTACCAGCAGCTCGGAAAGGTGAACCCGCTGGCCCTGGAGGAGTTCGCCGCTCTGGAGGAACGCCATAAGTTCCTGAGCGAGCAGCTGGAGGACCTGAAGAAGACGCGAGCCGATCTCCTGCAGGTGGTGAAGGAGGTCGACGAGCGCGTCGAGCAGGTCTTCACCGAGGCCTACCGGGACACCGCCCGTGAGTTCGAGGGCGTGTTCTCGCGGCTCTTCCCCGGCGGCGAGGGGCGGCTCATCCTGACCGATCCCGACAACATGCTCGCCACGGGTGTCGACGTCGAGGCGCGCCCGCCGGGCAAGAAGGTCAAGCGGCTCTCGCTGCTCTCCGGCGGCGAGCGGTCCCTGACGGCCGTCGCGCTGCTCGTTTCGATCTTCAAGGCACGGCCCAGCCCCTTCTACGTGATGGACGAGGTCGAGGCCGCGCTCGACGACACCAACCTGCAGCGGCTCATCCGCATCATGGAGGAGCTGCAGGAGGCCTCGCAGCTCATCGTGATCACGCACCAGAAGCGGACGATGGAGGTCGCGGACGCGCTGTACGGCGTCTCGATGCAGGGCGACGGCGTCTCGAAGGTGATCAGTCAGCGGCTCAGGTAGCCGCTGCACAGCTCTTCACCGCCTCCCCTCAATAACTTCAAGACTTGAACGAAGCGAGCCTCACGCATGCCTGAAATTCACAGGAACCCAGGTCTTGACTTCGAAACTTGAAGGCATAGTCTCTGCAACGTTGCTTTTACCTTCAGGTGGTGGGCGGCGTGAAGTTGTGCGCCACTTGAAGTGCTCACCCCCACCCCCGGCGATGCTGCCGGTGGCCCGAGGAGTCCATGTGACCAGCACAACGAAGGCGCCGCAGCCCGAAGGCAGAGAGGCCAGGCCGGACCATCTCGGCCACGTCATCTTCATCACGGCGGCCGCCGCCATGGGCGGCTTCCTCTTCGGCTATGACAGCTCGGTGATCAACGGCGCGACCGTCGCCATCCAGCACCGTTTCGACGTCGACGCGAACATGCTCGGCTGGATCATCGCGACCGCGCTGCTCGGCTGTGCCCTCGGCGCGGCGATCGCCGGGCGTATCGCCGACCGCATCGGCCGCATCCGCTGCATGCAGATCGCCGCCGTCCTCTTCGCGGCGAGCGCCGTCGGTTCCGCCCTGCCGTTCGCGGCGTGGGACCTGACGATGTGGCGCTTCATCGGCGGCATCGGCATCGGCATGGCCTCCGTCATCGGCCCGGCCTACATCGCCGAGGTCGCCCCGCCCGCGTACCGAGGCCGGCTCGCCTCCTTCCAGCAGGCCGCGATCGTCATCGGCATCGCCGTCTCCCAGCTGGTCAACTACGGCATCCTGAAGCTGGCGGACGACGACCAGCGCGGCAAGCTGATGGGCCTGGAGGCCTGGCAGCTGATGCTTGGCGTCATGGTCATCCCGGCCGTCCTGTACGGCGTGCTCTCCTTCGTCATCCCCGAGTCGCCGCGCTACTTGATCTCGGTCGGCCGTGACGTCGAGGCGAAGAAGGTGCTCGGCGAGGTCGAGGGCCACAAGATCGACCTGGACGCGCGCGTCCACGAGATCGAGGAGGGCATGCGCAGGGAGCACAAGCCGTCCTTCAAGGACCTGCTCGGCAAGGTCGGCTTCCTGCCGATCGTCTGGGTCGGCATCGGCCTCTCGGTGTTCCAGCAGCTCGTCGGCATCAACGTGATCTTCTACTACTCGAACCAGCTGTGGCAGTCGATCGGGCACGACCCGGGCAGCTCGTTCCTGTACTCGTTCGAGACGTCGATCGTGAACATCGTCGGCACCGTCATCGCGATGATCTTCGTCGACCGGATCGGCCGCAAGCCGCTGGCCCTGATCGGGTCCGCCGGTATGGCCTTGGCGCTGTCCACCATGGCCTGGGCGTTCTCGTACCGGACCGGCTCCGGCGACAACGTGTCGCTGCCGGACGCTCAGGGTCTGACCGCGATCATCGCCGCCAACCTCTTCGTGCTCTTCTTCGCCCTCTCCTGGGGCGTGGTGGTCTGGGTGCTTCTCGGCGAGATCTTCCCGAACCGGATCCGTGCCGCCGCGCTCGGTGTGGCCGCGTCGGCACAGTGGCTCGCCAACTTCGCGATCACCAAGACGTTCCCGAGCATGTCCGAGTGGAGCCTGACCGGCTCGTACATCATTTACGGCGCCTTCGCGGCGATCTCGATCCCCTTCGTCATGAAGTTCGTCAAGGAGACGAAGGGCAAGACCCTGGAGGAAATGGGCTAATCCCCGCTGCCCCTCCTCTGAGGATGCTGCCCCGGCCCAAGGACCTATTCCTTGAGCCGGGGCAGCACGTTTTCGCAGAAGTGGTGCAGGCTGCGCCAGCCCTCGTCCACCGGCATCCCGCCGGAGAGCGGATGCAGGATGAGGTTGGCGGCGCCGTTCTGCACGTAGGCCACGCACTCGTCGGGCGTGAGGACGCGGTAGACGCCCTCGGCGCGCAGTTCCTCGACCGTGGTCGCGGCGGACCTCACGGCCGAGCGGATGTCCTTGGACTGCCAGGAGGCGTAGGTGCGGGCCTCGTGCAGGAAGTGCACGCCGTGCTCGGCCCAGGTGCGGTCCGGGTCGTCGGCGATGTGCAGGAGCGGGGTCTCGGCGGCGGGCATCATCGTCCAGCCCTCGGTGCCGTATTCCGCGAGGCGTTCGTTGTAGTACGCCTCCAGGTCCGGCAGATGGGCGCTGGGGAAGAACGGCAGACCGAGCCGGGCCGCGCGTCGGGCGGCGGCCTGTGACGAGCCGCCGACCAGGAGCATCGGATGGGGCCGGGTGAACGGGCGGGGGGTGACGCGCACGGTGCGGCCGCGGAACTCGAAGGGTTCGCCGGTCCACGCCTGCACCAGGGTCTCCAGGAGCTCGTCCTGGAGCTTGCCGCGCCGCTTCCACTCGACGCCGAACGCCTCGTACTCCTCGGGCCGGTAGCCGATCCCCGCCACCGTGACGAGGCGGCCGCCGCTGAGCAGGTCGAGTACGGCGATGTCCTCGGCGAGCCGCAGCGGATCGTGCAGCGGGCCGATGATCGCGGAGACCGTGACCGCGATGCGCCGGGTCGCACCGAACACCGCGCCGGCGAACGTGAAGGGCGAGGGCAGCCAGTTGTTGCCGACGCCGTGGTGCTCCTCGGTCTGCACGGTGGAGATGCCCCGGTCGTCGGCGTACGTGGACATCTCCAGGGCGGCTTTGTAGCGCTCGCTCAGCGAGGTGGGCGTGGCATCCGGATCGACGAGGTTGAATCGTACGACTGTGACGGGCATGGGAAACGTCCCCCTTCACCGTGGGCGGGCGAAGAGGGACGTTAGATGACGCGGTATCAGATGACCAGTGTCCGGGGGCAGTTGCTCCGGATCAGGCGCAAAGGGATGTCAGGCGGAGGCGCCAAGGGATGTCAGGCGGAGATCAGCTCGGTCTCGCCCTCGCCCTTCGACCTGCCCTCGGGGGCTCCGACGGCCGGGGTCCGCGGCAGCACCGCGTACAGCGCGGCGGCGATGAGGATCGTGGCCAGCCAGCCCAGGCCGTTGCGCCCGATCCAGGACGTGGCGAGCGGGCCGCTGAACCAGTCGACCTTCGTGAAGAGCAGGCCCGCCACCAGGGCGATCGCCCACGCGGTCATGGCCTGCCAGGCGAAGCCCGCCTTGTACCAGTAGGCGCTGGTGCGCTTGGTGTCCATCAGGGCCTCGCCGTCGTACGTCTTCCTGCGCAGCATGTCGATGCCGAAGACGCCGATCCAGGCGGAGAACGCGACCGCGAGCAGGGTCAGGAAGGAGATGAACGAGCCGATGAAGCTGGTGGCCACGTTCATCAGGAGGTAGCCGAAGATCAGGCTGATGAGGGCGTTGATGGAAACGGCCCAGGTGCGCGGGACCTTGATGCCGAGCGTCATCGCGGTGAAGCCCGCGGAGTACATCGACATCGAGTTGATCAGGAGCATGCCGATCAGGGCCATCACCAGGTACGGAACCGCGATCCACGTCGGAAGCAGCTGGCCGAGGAAGGAGACCGGGTCCGATGCCTTCGACAGGCTCGGCGTGCTGACCGCCATGACCGCGCCCATCAGGACCATCGGTACGACGACGATGCCCGCGCCGCCGATGGCGTTGCCCACCAGGGCCTTGCTGGATGCCTTGCGCGGGAGGTAGCGGGTGAAGTCCGGTCCGGTGGGGACCCAGCTGATGCCGCCCGCGGCGATCACACCGACGCCCGCGATCATCGCCGCGGTGGAGCCCGCGGGCCGCGAGAAGACGTCCGACCAGGGGGTGTTGGCCACCAGGTAGACCAGGACGAGGACGCTGAACGCGCCGAAGAGGTACGTCGCCCACGTGTTGCAGATGTGCAGGACCTTGCGGCCCAGGCCGCTGATGATGAACGTACACGCGACGAAGGCGACCAGCGTGACGATCGTCAGCCACGTGCTGGACTTCACGCCGAAGCAGATGTCCAGGACGGTGATGATCGCGTACGCGCCCGTCACCGCGTTGATCGTCTCCCAGCCCCAGCGGGCGATCCAGATCAACGAGCCCGGAAAGAGGTTGCCGCGCTGGCCGAAGACCGCACGCGAGAGCGTCATGCCGGGGGAGCCGCCGCGCTTGCCCGAGATCGAGATCAGACCGACCATGCCGTAGCTGAGGAGCGGCGAGACCAGGGCGACGACCAGGGCCTGCCAGAAGTTGAGGCCGTTGGTCACGATGAGGCCGGCGCCCATGGTGAGCAGCAGGACGCTGATGTTGGCCGCCACCCAGGTGGGGAACAGTTCGCGGGTCTTGCCGGTGCGCTCGGAGTCGGGGACGGGCTCGAGGCCGCGTGTCTCCAGGGCGCCTTCGGTTTCGGCGGTGGTGCTCATGGGGTGGGGTCCGTGCCTCTCGCTCGGATCGCAACGTCGCGATCCGTCCGTGGGGGTGATCGCGTTGGACTCTACGCGCGTTGATGCGGGGAGCTCCATCGTACTTTAGTCCGAGTAGTGCCCTCTATGAGCTTATGTTCTTTGGAGGAAGCTACAGCCTGGGCCCTGGTTGCCCTCATGGCTGATACTGGGTGGGTTATGGAAATCGTCATCCTTGCTGTAGTCATCGCCGTGGTCGTGATCGGCGCGCTCGGCGGGCTCGTGATCGGCAGCCGCAAGAAGAAGCAGCTGCCGCCGCAGGCACCGTCGTCCACGCCCACCATCACCGCCCCTCCGGCCGAGCCGCACGTCGGCGACGAGGCCGAGACGCCGCGCGACGAACCGCGCCGCACGATCGAGGAGGTGGAACTCCCGCTCGCCGAGCCCTCGGCGTCGGCCCCTGTCGTCATCGAGGAGCCGGCCGCGCCGGAGATCGAGACCCCGGAGCCCACGGCAGGCCGCCTGGTCCGTCTGCGCTCCCGGCTCTCGCGCTCGCAGAACGCGCTCGGCAAGGGGCTGCTCACGCTCCTCTCGCGCGAGCACCTGGACGAGGAGACGTGGGAGGAGATCGAGGACACGCTCCTCACCGCCGACGTCGGTGTCGCCCCCACCCAGGAACTGGTCGAGCGGCTGCGCGAGCGCGTCCGCGTGCTCGGCACCCGCACCCCGGACGACCTGCGCAACCTGCTGCGCGAGGAACTCGTCGCACTGGTCGGCCCGGACTTCGACCGCACGGTCAAGACCGAGTCGGGCCTGGAGACGCCCGGCATCGTGATGGTCGTCGGCGTGAACGGCACCGGCAAGACCACCACCACCGGCAAGCTCGCCCGCGTCCTCGTCGCCGACGGCCGCTCGGTGGTCCTCGGCGCCGCGGACACGTTCCGCGCGGCGGCGGCCGACCAGCTGCAGACCTGGGGCGAGCGCGTCGGCGCGCGTACGGTCCGCGGCCCCGAGGGCGGCGACCCGGCGTCGATCGCCTACGACGCCGTCAAGGAAGGCATCGCGGAGGGCGCCGACGTCGTCCTCATCGACACCGCTGGCCGGCTGCACACCAAGACCGGCCTCATGGACGAGCTCGGCAAGGTCAAGCGCGTCGTGGAGAAGCACGCGCCGCTCGACGAGGTGCTGCTCGTCCTGGACGCCACGACCGGGCAGAACGGCCTGGTGCAGGCGCGGGTCTTCGCCGAGGTCGTCGACATCACCGGCATCGTCCTGACGAAGCTGGACGGCACCGCCAAGGGCGGAATCGTTGTCGCGGTCCAGCGGGAGCTGGGTGTGCCGGTGAAGTTGGTGGGGCTCGGTGAGGGTGCGGATGATCTTGCGCCGTTTGAGCCCGAGGCTTTTGTGGATGCGCTGATCGGCGACTAGCGCTTTGGCGGTGGGTCGGTCGGTCTGTCACCCGCGGAGCCGCACGTACGAGAGAAATGCCCCACCCCGGGGTGCAGCCGGGGTGGGGCATTTCCGTGTGTGGGCGGCGGCGATTACGCGGGTGAGCGATGCGCCACGTAAGCCAGCGTCCCGAGGATCAGCCGCGCCTGCGGCGGATGCGTCGCCGAGTCGAGGTCCGGCGCGCGGAGCCAGCGGACCGGGCCGAGGCCGCCGCGGTCGGACGGCGGGGCCGTGATGTGCGTGCCGGGGCCCAGGCCGTGCAGGTCGATGCCGGCGTCGTCCCAGCCCATGCGGTAGAGCAGCTTGGGGAGTTCGGCGGCGGCTCCGGGGGCGACGAAGAAGTGCGCGCGGCCGTCCGGGGTGGCCGCCACGGGGCCGAGGGGCAGGCCCATGCGCTCCAGGCGGACCAGCGCCCTGCGTCCGGCTGCCTCGGCCACCTCGATGACGTCGAAGGCGCGCCCCACGGGCAGCAGTACGGCGGCCCCGGGGAACTGCGCCCAGGCCTCGGTCACTTCGTCGAGCGTCGCCCCGGCGGGGACCTCCGGAGCGAACTCCAGGGGGTGGGCGCCGGGGGCCGCGCAGTCGGCGACGCCGCAGGAGCAGCGGCCGTCCAGGGCGCGTGCGCCGGGGACCGCGGCCCATCCCCACAGTCCGGTGTACTCCGCCACCGCGGTGCAGTCCGACGTGCGGCCCCGCCGCCGTGAACCGGTGCGAGGCTTGTCGGTCCCCCGGATGCCGCCGATCGTGAAGCCCATGCCCCCTCCAACGGGTCGAGCGCGGTGTGGTTACGTGACGGAATCGGATCGTGACCCTGTGCTTTTGTGTGGCGCTCGGTGATCTCGGGGGAGTGCGCTCGGTCATGCACGCCCCCAAGTGCTCCCTTCCGCCCACCTTCAGGCGGCCTCTGTCAAGTCAATCGCTTGTAGCGGGCGGGGAGTTCATTCGAAGGGGTGGCGAATGGTGGCGTTTCCGCGATCGCCCTCGCCGGAGGGGTGATCGTAGGATTACTTTCAGTGCACGGACCCTGAGTGTTGTGCACTCGTGGGTATGCCGGAGGCAAGTCGGTTTCCTGTTCGATGGGTGACGTTCTCCGGACGGAGAGCCGCAACGCGCGGCATTCTGGTAGGGCTTGGCGTGAGACCGCGCGTAAGTGTCTTGAGGGATGGGGGCGTTCCAGTGGGCGGCAACGGCGGAAGTGGTGCGAACGCTGAGAAGCACCCCAACGAACTGCTCAATTCCTGGTTCGTGCGCAGTGGCTGGTCGAAGGGCGAGCTGGCGCGGCAGGTGAACCGCAGGGCACGGCAGTTGGGCGCGCACCACATCTCCACCGACACCTCGCGCGTGCGGCGCTGGCTGGACGGCGAGAATCCGCGCGAGCCCATCCCGCGCATCCTCTCCGAGCTCTTCTCCGAGCGCTTCGGCTGTGTCGTCGCGGTCGAGGATCTCGGGCTGCGCGCCGCGCACCAGTCGCCCTCCGTCTCGGGCGTCGACCTGCCCTGGACCGGGCCCCAGACCGTCGCCCTCATCAGTGAGTTCTCGCGCAGTGACCTGATGCTGGCCCGGCGCGGCTTCCTCGGCGCCTCGCTCATGCTCTCCGCGGGCCCCGCCCTCATCGAGCCCATGCAGCGCTGGCTGGTCCCCGGCCCGACGGCCCCGGTCGGCGCCCCCGAGCCGCCCGCACCCCCCCGCAGGCCGGGACGGCTCTCCAAACCGGAGCTCGACCTCCTGGAGTCCACGACCGTGATGTTCCGGCAGTGGGACGCCCAGTGCGGCGGCGGGCTGCGCCGCAAGGCGGTCGTCGGCCAACTGCACGAGGTGACGGACCTGTTGCAGGAGCCCCAGCCCGAAGCCACCTCCAAGCGGCTCTTCAAGGTCGCGGGCGAACTGGCGGAGCTGGCCGGCTGGATGAGCTACGACGTCGGCCTCCAGCCGACCGCCCAGAAGTACTTCGTGCTCGCGCTGCACGCCGCGAAGGAAGCGGGCGAGAAGCCCCTCGGTTCGTACATCCTCTCCAGCATGAGCCGCCAGATGATCCACCTCGGACGGCCCGAGGACGCGCTCGAACTCATCCACCTCGCGCAGTACGGAAGCCGGGACTGTGCGAGCCCTCGCACCCAGTCCATGCTGTATGCGATGGAGGCCCGCGCGTACGCCAGCATGGGCCAGCCCGGCAAGTGCAAGCGGGCCGTGCGCATGGCCGAGGACACCTTCGCCGACGCCGCCGACATCGACGAGCCCGAGCCCGACTGGATCCGCTTCTTCTCCGAGGCCGAGCTGAACGGCGAGAACGCCCACTCGTTCCGCGACCTGGCCTACGTGGCGGGCCGCAGCCCCACGTACGCCTCGCTCGCCGAGCCCGTCATGGAGCGCGCCGTCGACCTCTTCGGCAAGGACTCCGAGCACCAGCGCTCGTACGCCTTGAACCTCATCGGGATGGCCACCGTCCACCTGCTCCAGCGCGAGCCCGAGCAGAGCACGGTGCTCGCGGGCCAGGCCCTGAGCATCGCCAAGAAG
The DNA here is from genome assembly GCF_059026065.1 of Streptomyces sp. A18. Lineage (NCBI taxonomy): Bacteria > Bacillati > Actinomycetota > Actinomycetes > Kitasatosporales > Streptomycetaceae > Streptomyces > Streptomyces sp. A18. The sequence goes on from NZ_JBWLKL010000023.1 coordinate 46,071, forward strand.
GTCCGCTCCGAGCGGGTCAACACCCGCCTCCGCAAGACCGTGGACACCGCCGTGCGGGACTTCGGCGACGTCGCCGAGGTCGTGCGGCTGACCGACCAGCTCGCCATCGAAATGCCGGAAACCGCGGAGGCGGTCTGACGGCGCCCCACCGGACTCCGGCCGCGGCCGGCCCATCCCGAACTGCCCGACTCGGCTCCCCTACGCCAGGTCAATCGGATGGCCGCCGCGGCCGGTTCTTGTGGTGTGCGCAGGGTATGAAACCGCGCCCCGCCTGACCCGGCAGTTCATGGACGCGTAACACGCACGACCTCTTCGTCACTGCGGCGAAACATCGAGGGGCGCCCCCTGAAACGGCGCTGGGCCAATCTCGTGGCCCATAACGGCCCACCCCTCTTGCCCCCGCCCGCACGGGCCGCATACGACGACGAGGAGACGCCGATGCCCCCAGGCATCACGATCGCCGCAGACGCCCCGCAGCTGTCTGCCGCCAACACAGGGTTCATGCTCATCTGTTCCGCCCTGGTGATGCTCATGACGCCCGCACTCGCCTTCTTCTACGGAGGCATGGTCCGCGTCAAGAGCACCCTGAACATGCTGATGATGAGCTTCATCAGTCTGGGGATCGTCACCATCCTCTGGGTGCTGTACGGCTTCTCCATCGCGTTCGGCACCGACCACGGCAGCCTCTTCGGCTGGTCGTCCGACTACGTCGGCCTCAGCGGCATAGGGCTCACCGAGCTGTGGGACGGCTACACCATCCCGGTCTATGTCTTCGCGGTCTTCCAGCTGATGTTCGCGATCCTCACCCCCGCGCTGATCAGCGGTGCGCTCGCCGACCGCGTGAAGTTCACTGCCTGGGCGCTGTTCGTCGCGCTCTGGGCCACGATCGTCTACTTCCCGGTCGCGCACTGGGTATGGGGCACGGGCGGCTGGGCCTTCGAGCTCGGCGTCATCGACTTCGCCGGTGGTACGGCCGTGCACATCAACGCCGGAGCCGCGGCGCTCGGCGTGATCCTGGTCATCGGCAAGCGTGTCGGCTTCAAGAAGGACCCGATGCGGCCGCACAGCCTGCCGCTCGTCATGCTCGGCGCCGGTCTGCTGTGGTTCGGCTGGTTCGGCTTCAACGCCGGATCGTGGCTGGGCAACGACGACGGCGTCGGCGCGGTGATGTTCCTGAACACCCAGGTCGCCACCGCCGCCGCCATGCTGGCCTGGCTCGCCTACGAGAAGATCCGGCACGGCGCGTTCACCACCCTTGGCGCCGCTTCGGGTGCCGTCGCCGGTCTCGTCGCGATCACCCCGTCCGGCGGCTCCTGCTCGCCGCTCGGCGCGATCGCCATCGGAGCCATCGCCGGTCTGCTCTGCGCCATGGCCGTCGGACTCAAGTTCAGGTTCGGCTACGACGACTCCCTCGACGTCATCGGCGTCCACCTCGTCGGCGGTGTCGTGGGCTCGCTGCTCGTCGGCCTCTTCGCCACCGGTGGCGTCCAGTCCGACGCCAAGGGCCTCTTCTACGGCGGCGGACTCGAACAGCTGGGCAAGCAGGCCGCGGGTGTCGGCGGCGTCCTCGCGTACTCCCTGATCGCCTCCGCGATCCTCGCCTTCCTGGTCGACAAGACCATCGGGATGCGGGTCAGCGAGGACGAGGAGGTCGCGGGCATCGACCAGGTGCAGCACGCCGAGACCGCGTACGACTTCAGCGGAGCGGGCGGCGGCACCGCGCCCCGCACCGCCGCCGTGCCAGGCCCGCCGGCCCAGGACGCCGGTAAGGCTGCGAATGAGAAGAACAAGAGGGTGGACGCATGAAGCTCATCACCGCGGTCGTCAAGCCGCACCGGCTCGACGAGATCAAGGAGGCCCTCCAGGCCTTCGGCGTCCAGGGCCTGACCGTGACCGAGGCCAGCGGCTACGGCCGTCAGCGCGGGCACACCGAGGTCTACCGTGGCGCGGAGTACACCGTCGACCTCGTGCCGAAGATCCGGATCGAGGTCCTGGTCGAGGACGACGACGCCGAACAGCTCGTGGATGTCGTGGTGAAGGCCGCCCGAACCGGCAAGATCGGTGACGGCAAGGTCTGGAGCGTGCCGGTCGATACGGCGGTGCGGGTACGGACCGGCGAACGCGGGCCGGATGCGTTGTGAGCTCTGTCGGGCAGGGCAGGGCTGAGCTGAGCCGACAGAACTGTGAACTGAGCGGGACTGAGCGGGACTGACAGGAGCTGCTGGGTGACGAGTGTGGACGTACGTACTGAATCGGACTCGGAAGACTCCGGACCCAGCGGCTATGCGGCGGCCCGGCTGCGCCTCCTTCAAGGGGAGGCGCAGTCCGGGCCGCCGCGCCGTTCGGCCCTCGCCGACCTCACGGACGACTGGCTGACCGGTCTCTTCACGGGGGGCGGCGCCCCGCGCGGTGTCTCGCTGGTCGCCGTCGGCGGCTATGGACGAGGCGAGCTCTCGCCGCGCAGCGACCTCGATCTGCTGTTGCTGCACGACGGCAGCGCGGACGCGAGCGAGGTGGCTGCCCTCGCGGACCGCATCTGGTACCCCATCTGGGACCTCGGGCTCGCGCTGGATCACTCCGTGCGTACGCCGGTGGAGGCGCGCAAGACCGCGGGCGAGGATCTCAAGGTGCAGCTGGGGCTGCTGGACGCGCGGCACGTCGTGGGGGATCTCGGTCTGACCGCCGGGCTGCGGACGGCGGTGCTCGCCGACTGGCGCAACCTCGCGCCCAAGCGGCTGCCGGAGCTGCGCGAGCTGTGCGAGGAACGGGCCGAGCGGCAGGGGGAGTTGAGCTATCTCCTGGAGCCGGACCTGAAGGAGGCGCGGGGCGGGCTGCGGGACGCGACCGCGTTGCGTGCGGTGGCCGCCTCGTGGCTGGCCGACGCGCCCAGGGAGGGGCTCGCCGATGCCCGGCGGAGGCTCCTGGACGTGCGGGACGCGCTGCATCTGACGACGGGACGGGCCACGGACCGGCTCGCACTTCAGGAACAGGACCAAGTCGCGGCCGAGTTGGGCCTGTTGGACGCCGACACCTTGCTGCGCCAGGTCTACGAGGCGGCGCGCACGGTGTCGTACGCGAGTGACGTGACGTGGCGCGAGGTGGGCCGCGTGCTGCGGTCCCGGTCCGTGCGGCCTCGGCTGCGGGCCATGCTCGGGGGCGGCAAGGGGGCTGCGGCCGAGCGGTCGCCGCTGGCCGAGGGTGTGGTGGAGCAGGACGGGGAGGTGGTCCTCGCGCGGGCGGCCCGCCCCGAGCGGGATCCCGTGCTGCCGCTGCGGGCGGCTGCCGCGGCTGCTCAGGCCGGGTTGCCGCTGTCGCTGCACGCGGTGCGGAGGATGGCGGCGGCCGTACGACCGCTGCCGACGCCGTGGCCCGCGGAGGCGCGGGAGCAGTTGGTGACGCTGCTGGGGGCGGGGCGTCCGACGGTCGAGGTGTGGGAGGCGCTGGAGGCAGAGGGCATGATCACTCGGCTGCTGCCGGACTGGGAGCGGGTGCGGTGCAGGCCGCAGCGCAACGCCGTGCACACGTGGACGGTCGACCGGCATCTGGTGGAGACGGCGGTACGGGCCGCTGACCTGACCCGGCGGGTGGGCAGGCCCGACCTGCTGCTGGTGGCCGGGCTGCTGCACGACATCGGCAAGGGCTGGCCGGGGGATCACTCGGTGGCCGGGGAGATCATCGCCAGGGACGTGGCGGCGCGGATCGGTTTCGACCGGGCGGATGTCGCGGTCCTCGCGACCCTCGTACGCCAACACCTGCTCCTGATCGAGACGGCCACGCGGCGGGACCTCGACGACCCGGCCACGGTGCGGGCCGTCGCGGACGCGGTGGGTTCGGCGGGGACGCTGGAGCTGCTGCACGCGCTGACGGAGGCGGACGCCCTGGCGACGGGCCCCGCGGCCTGGTCCACGTGGCGGGGCTCGCTCGTCGCGGACCTGGTGAAGCGGGTGGGGGCGGTTCTTTCGGGCGAGGAACCGGAGGCGGTGGAGGATGTGGCGCCGACCGCCGAGCAGGAGCGGTTGGCGGTGGAGGCGTTCCGTACGGGCGGGCCGGTGCTCGCGCTGCGGGCGCAGACGGAAGGGGCTTCGGCGGAGGATGCTTCGGGGGACCCGGAGCCGCTGGGCGTGGAGCTGGTCATCGCGGTGCCGGACCAGCCCGGCGTGCTGTCGGCTGTCGCGGGGGTATTGGCGATGCACCGGCTCGCGGTGCGGACGGCGGAGCTTCGGGGGGTGGAGCTTCGGGGGGTGGGGCTGCCGTCCGGTCCGGAGGACTCGGTGCTGCTCCTGAACTGGCGGGTCGCGGCGGAGTACGGGTCGTTGCCGCAGGCGGCGCGGCTGCGGGCGGATCTGGTGCGGGCCCTTGACGGCTCCCTGGACATCGCGTCGCGCCTGGCGGAACGGGACGCGGCGTACCCGAGGCGCCGGGGAGTGGTGGCACCGCCGCCGCGCGTGACGGTGGCATCGGCGGGCTCACGGCTCGCGACGGTGATCGAGGTACGGGCCCAGGACGCACCGGGCCTGTTGCACCGGATCGGGCGGGCGCTGGAGTCGGCGGGGGTGGAGGTGCGGAGTGCGCACGTGTCGACGCTGGGGGCGAACGCGGTGGACGCGTTCTACGTGACGGGGGAGGGGACTCCGTTGTCCGGGGAGCGGGCTGCGGGGGTGGCTCGGGCGGTGGAGGGGGTGTTGCGGGGGTAGGGGGTGCGGGGTCCCCTCGCGAGCGATGCCGGCTACCGGGTGGGCGGGAAAGGCTCGTTCGTCCGGGGTCGGATGCGGGGTAACGGGTGGGTGGGCGGGAAAGGCCTGTTCGGCAAGGGCCGGATGCGGGGTGACGGGCGGGTGAGTGGGAGAGGCCCGTTCGGCAGGACGCCGCAGGGCCACCGCAGAACCGCTCCAGCCCGCCGCAGGCACCCGCGGAGCCCCGCCCAGACACTGCGCACCCACACGCCCAGTGGGGCAGATACCCTGGAGGGCGACCTATCCGCCCTCCCCCACGCTCAGCTCCGCGCGAGCGGGGGGCGCCCCCTTCGACCCGAGGATTCGCGACCGCCGTGTTCGACACTCTCTCCGACCGCCTCGCAGCGACATTCAAGAACCTCCGGGGCAAGGGCCGCCTGTCCGAGGCGGACATCGACGCCACGGCGCGCGAGATCCGCATCGCCCTGCTCGAGGCGGACGTCGCCCTCCCCGTCGTCCGGGCCTTCATCAAGCAGATCAAGGAGCGCGCCGCTGGGGCCGAGGTCTCCCAGGCCCTGAACCCCGCCCAGCAGGTCATCAAGATCGTAAACGAGGAGCTCATCGGCATCCTCGGCGGCGAGACGCGACGCCTGCGGTTCGCCAAGAACCCGCCGAGCGTCATCATGCTCGCCGGTCTGCAGGGCGCCGGTAAGACCACCCTCGCCGGAAAGCTCGGCCTCTGGCTGAAGGGGCAGGGCCACTCCCCGCTCCTGGTCGCGTGCGACCTGCAGCGGCCGAACGCCGTGAACCAGCTGGCCGTCGTCGCCGAACGCGCAGGCGTCGGCGTCTTCGCCCCGGAGCCGGGCAACGGCGTAGGCGACCCGGTCCGCGTGGCCAAGGACTCGATCGAGTTCGCCAAGACCAAGCAGTACGACGTCGTCATCGTCGACACCGCGGGACGCCTCGGCATCGACCAGGAGCTGATGCAGCAGGCCGCGGACATCCGCGATGCCGTCAGCCCGGACGAGGTCCTCTTCGTCGTCGACGCCATGATCGGTCAGGACGCCGTCAACACGGCGGAGTCCTTCCGTGACGGCGTCGGCTTCGACGGTGTCGTCCTGTCGAAGCTCGACGGTGACGCCCGTGGTGGTGCCGCGCTCTCCATCGCGCAGGTCACCGGGCGCCAGATCATGTTCGCCTCCAACGGCGAGAAGCTGGACGACTTCGACGCGTTCCACCCGGACCGCATGGCGTCCCGCATCCTCGGCATGGGCGACATGCTCACGCTGATCGAGAAGGCCGAGCAGACCTTCTCCCAGCAAGAGGCCGAGCAGATGGCCTCCAAGCTGGCGAGCAGCAAGGGCAAGGACTTCACGCTCGACGACTTCCTGGCCCAGATGGAGCAGGTCCGGAAGATGGGCAGCATCAGCAAGCTGCTCGGGATGATGCCCGGCATGGGGCAGATCAAGGACCAGATCAACAACCTGGACGAGCGGGACGTCGACCGCACCGCCGCCATCATCAAGTCGATGACGCCGGGCGAGCGCCATGAGCCCACCATCATCAACGGCTCGCGCCGCGCTCGTATCGCCAAGGGCTCCGGCGTCGAGGTCAGCGCCGTGAAGAATCTGGTCGAGCGTTTCTTCGAGGCGCGCAAGATGATGTCGCGGATGGCCCAGGGTGGCGGAATGCCGGGCATGCCCGGGATGCCGGGCATGGGTGGCGGCGCCGGCAAGCAGAAGAAGAAGCAGAAGCAGGCCAAGGGCAAGCGGAAGTCGGGCAACCCGATGAAGCGCAAGCAGGAGGAGCAGGAGGCCGCCGCCCGCCGCGAGCAGGCGGCTCAGGAGGGTGGCGCCCTGGGCCTCCCCGGGGGCCAGCAGCCGCAGAACTTCGAGCTGCCGGACGAGTTCAAGAAGTTCATGGGCTGACGCCCGCATTTCGTACGTCGCCTGGGGCGCCCCTCTGCCGAGAGGGGCGCCCCAGGCGTTTTCGGAGCAGGTGCCCGACCCCTGTTTGTGTCGTAACGTCCGAATATGAGCAACCCTGTGCCGCCGCGCCGGGCGCCCGACAAACCATGGCGCTCCGAGGGCGCGCCCGAGCCCGAGCCCAAGCCGCCGCCGAAGAAGAAGATGCCGGGTGGCTGGGGCGGGCTCATCCTCACCGCGCTCATCGTCTACCTCATCGCCAACCTCGTACTCTCCTTCTTCAACGAGGGCGACGAGCCGACGATCTCGTACACGGAGTTCAGCAAGCAGGTCGACTCCGGGAACGTCACGAAGATCTACTCCAAGGGCGACGCGATCCAGGGGCAGCTCAAGAAGGAGCAGGAGAAGCCGGGCGACGAGAAGGGGAAGTACACCAAGTTCACCACTCAGCGCCCCGCCTTCGCCGACGACAAGCTCTGGGACGACCTCACCAAGCACGACGTCACCGTCACCGCCGAGCCGGTCGTCCAGGAGCGCAGCTTCCTCTCCAACCTGCTCATCTCACTCGCCCCGATGCTGCTCCTGGTCGTCCTGTGGATCTTCATCGCGCGGCGGATGAGCTCGGGCATGGGCGGCGCGGGCGGCATGCTCGGGCGCAAGGCGCCGCCGAAGCCGGTGGAGCTCGAACCCGGCGACAAGCGCACCACCTTCGACGACGTCGCGGGCATCGACGAGGTCGAGGGCGAGCTCAGCGACGTCGTCGACTTCCTGAAGAATCCCGGGGCCTATCGCGAGATGGGCGCCAAGATGCCCGGAGGCGTGCTGCTCGCGGGCCTGCCCGGCACCGGCAAGACGCTGCTCGCGCGGGCCGTCGCCGGTGAGGCGGGGGTGCCCTTCTTCTCGGCGTCCGCCTCGGAGTTCATCGAGATGATCGTGGGCGTCGGCGCGTCGCGCGTACGTGAACTCTTCGCCGAGGCGAGGAAAGTCGCGCCGTCCATCATCTTCATCGACGAGATCGACACCATCGGACGGGCGCGTGGCGGCGGCAGCGGGATGGGCGGGCACGACGAGCGCGAGCAGACGCTGAACCAGATTCTCACCGAAATGGATGGTTTCTCGGGCTCCGAGGGCGTCATCGTCCTCGCGGCCACCAACCGCGCCGACATCCTCGACCCGGCCCTGACCCGCCCCGGCCGCTTCGACCGGGTCGTCACCGTCAGCCCGCCCGACCGCGGCGGACGCGAGGCCATCCTCAAGATCCACACCCGCGAAATCCCGATGGCGAGCGACGCCGACCTCGCCCAAGTAGCGCGTACGACACCGGGGATGACCGGCGCGGAACTCGCCAACCTGGCCAACGAAGCCGCCCTGCTCGCCGTCAAGCGCAAGCAGAAGGAAGTGACGCAGTCCGACCTCTCCGAGGCCCTGGAGAAGGTCCAGCTCGGCGCCGAACGGCCGCTGGTCATGCCCGACGAGGAGCGGCGGCGCACGGCGTACCACGAGAGCGGACACGCTCTCCTTGGCATGCTCCAGCCCGGCGCCGACCCGGTCCGGAAGATCACCATCGTGCCCCGGGGACGTGCCCTCGGCGTCACGCTGTCGACGCCGGACGTCGACAAGTACGCGTACACGGAGGAGTACCTGCGCGGCCGGATCGTCGGCGCCCTGGGTGGCATGGCGGCCGAACACGTCGTCTTCGAAGTCATCACCACGGGCGCGGAGAGCGACCTCGAACAAGTCACCAACATCGCCCGCGGCATGGTCGGCCGCTGGGGCATGAGCGAGCGCGTCGGCAGGCTCTCCGCGCTGCCGAACGACGCCCAGCAGGCCTACGGGCTCTCGGCCGCCCCCGGCACCCTCGACGTGATCGACCACGAGATGCGCCGCATCGTCGACGAGTGCTACGAGAGCGCGTGCCGACAACTGAGGGACCACCGCGACCAGTTGGACGCCCTGGCCACCGCGCTCCTGGACAACGAGACGCTGGAGGAGGAGGCGGCGTACCGGATCGCCGGCATCACCCGGCTCACCAAGGATGCCGACTAGAGGGCGGAAGCCGGCCCGCTACCGCGTACGCGCGATCAAGTACCGGAAGACGTTCGGCATCCAGATGGTTCCGTCCCGTCGCTTGTGCGGATGTAGGGCCTCCGTCAGCTCCTTGTCGACCTGTACCTGATCCGTCGCACCCACCGCGGCGTCGAACAGTCCCGTCGAGAGCAGACCGCGGGCCGCGCTCTCCGTGTCCGCGTACCCGAAGGGGCACGCGACGCGGCCCGAGCCGTCCGGCTTGAGGCCCGCCCGCTGGGCGACCTCCTCCAGGTCGTCGCGGAGCGCGGGACGCCAACTTCCCGTACTACGGAGGGGGTCGGCGAGTTTGGTCGCCACCCTCAGTACAGAAGAGGTCGTGCAGCGCTCCGGCGGACCCCATCCGGCGAGGACCACGGGCGTGCCGTGGCCGGTCAGTGGGACGGTGGCCTCCAGAAGGCCGGAGAGGCCCTCGGAGTCGCCCGCCGTGCAGCCGATCGGCTGGAACGCGGTCACCAGGTTGAACGCGGGCACATCCGGCCCCGAGACGTCGTCGGGGCCGCCCTCCACGAGCCGGGTGTCACCGTGCGGTCGCATGTCCGAGCCCGTGACCGGCAACAGGCGTTCGCGCGCCAGGGCGAGCCGTTCGGGCGCCGAAGGGTCGACGCCGGTGACCGACGCACCCCGTGAGGCCGCCATCAGGAGGGCGAGTCCGGAACCGCAGCCGAGGCCGAGAAGCCGTGTTCCGCTGCCTACTTCGAGTCGTTCGTACACCGCTTCATAGAGCGGAACCAGCATCCGTTCCTGGATCTCCGCCCAGTCACGCGCGCGTGCGCACCGGTCCACACCACGGGGGGTCGTGCCCGCGCGGGGGAGGTGCGACTGCGCGAGTGTAGGTGTCATCGAAAGCGCCCCAATCCGCCGAGAGTTGCAGGAGTGTCGTATTCAAACGGTTCGTCCGCCCCCGTGCAGTGCGCTCGCACTCCCCCCGTATGCCAGAGAACTCCGCATCCGTCGTGGAGTCCAGAGGTTGTGGGGCAATGCTTGCGTGCCACCGTCGTGCGCCCCCTGGAGGAGCCCCGGAGGAATTCAATTCACGCTCTCCGGAGGCCCGCCGTACCATGCGCGCCATGGCTAAGGCACCCGTTCTCACGCCCCGGGCGGAAGACTTTCCGCGCTGGTACCAAGACCTGATCAACAAGGCCGAGCTGGCCGACAACGGGCCGGTGCGCGGCACCATGGTGATCCGGCCTTACGGCTACGGCCTGTGGGAACGCATGCAGCAGGACATGGACGCCCGCATCAAGGAGACGGGCACCCAGAACGCGTACTTCCCCCTCCTCATCCCCCAGTCGTACCTGACCAGGGAAGCCGAGCACGTCGAAGGCTTCGCCCCCGAACTGGCCGTCGTCACGCACGGAGGCGGCAAGGAGCTGGAGGAGCCGGTCGTCATCCGCCCCACCTCCGAGACGATCGTCAACGAGTACTTCTCGAAGTGGGTGCAGAGCTACCGGGACCTGCCGCTCCTGATCAACCAGTGGGCGAACGTGGTCCGTTGGGAGCTGCGGCCCCGCCTCTTCCTGCGGACCTCGGAGTTCCTCTGGCAGGAGGGCCACACGGCCCACGCGACGTACGAAGAAGCACGCGACTTCGCGGCCCGCATCCACAAGGACGTCTACGGAGCCTTCATGCGGGACGTCCTCGCGATGGACTTCGTCCTGGGCCGCAAGACCGCCCAGGAGCGCTTCGCGGGCGCCATCAACACCCTCACCCTCGAAGGCATGATGGGCGACGGCAAGGCCCTTCAGCTCGGCACGAGCCACGAGCTCGGCCAGAACTTCGCCAGGGCCTTCCACACCCAGTACCTCTCCAAGGAAGGCAAGCAGGAGCTCGTCTGGCAGACCTCCTGGGGCAGTACGACGCGGATGATCGGCGCCCTGGTGATGATGCACGGCGACGACAGCGGCCTGCGGGTCCCGCCGCGCCTGGCGCCCGTCCAGGCCGTCGTCCTCGCCATCAAGGGCGACGACGCGGTGCTCGCCAAGGTCCACGAGATCGGCGAGCGCCTGAAGGCTGCGGGCGTACGCGTCCAGGTCGACGACCGCACGGACACCCCCTTCGGGCGACGCGCCGTCGACTGGGAGCTCAAGGGAGTGCCGGTCCGCGTCGAGGTCGGCCCGCGCGACCTGGAGAACGGCACCGCGATGCTGGCCCGCCGCATCAAGGGAGGCAAGGAGCCGGTCGCGATCGACTCCCTGGCGGCGCTGCTGCCCACGGTCCTCGAAGAGGACCAGAAGCTGCTCCTGGACCAGGCCCGTGAGCGCCGGGAGGCCCGCACCGCGGACGTCACCACCGTCGACCAGGCCGTTGAGGCCACGGCCGCCGGCGGCTGGGCGCGCATCCCGTGGGCCGCGCTCGGCCCGGAGGGAGAGACGGAGCTTGCCGAGCACTCCGTGTCCGTACGGTGTCTGGTCACGGAGGACGGGGCGGTGCCGGACGCGGATGAGACCCCGGGTAACGTCGCTGTGGTCGCCCGCGCTTACTGACGAGCGCGCGCAAGCCAGGTGCGCGGGGCCCGACTACGCGCCGGGGCGTACGCGCTACTACGTACCGGCTTGCCATGACCTGCGAGGCTTCTGGGCAGATCAGCGCACCCGCCCTCGTCCGGACGCATCAATGGCAACTGACGGGTACGTGCAAATTATTTGGGATGCCCCGGAATGGAACCCCTGGGCGCCCCGGCTCGTTGTTCACGACGTGAGCACGACACCACCTGTTCTCGCCGCAGAGCTGGCACAGGCGTGGGCCGATATTCAGCGGCACCACCCCGAGCTGCCCGATCTTGCCGCGCCCGAATCCCTGATCGGAGAGTCGTCGTCCGCCTGCGGCGCCGAACTCTCCTTCGAGCGACTGCTCCATGAGGCAGTCCATGGCATCGCCGCGTCACGCGGCGTACGCGACACCTCACGCGCGGGCCGCTATCACAACCGCAGATTCCTCGCGATCGCCGAGGAGCTGGGCCTGGACCATCCCGAGGAGCCGCACCCCAGCAGTGGCTTCTCGCTGGTCACGCTCAACCCCGAGGCGAGGAAGCGCTACCGCCCGACGATCGAGCGGCTCCAGCGCGCCCTCAAGGCACACACCGCGGCGACCGCAGCCGACACGGCACGCAGCTTCCGGGGCCCGGCCGCCCGGCACGGCTCCTCCGGGGGCGGCGTCCGCGTCAAGGCGGTCTGTGACTGCGGGCGCAACGTCCGCGTGGTCCCGTCGGTCCTCGCCCAGGCGCCCATCGTCTGCGGCGGCTGCGGCAAGCCATTCCGTATTCCGGAAGTGGTCGGCGCTGCCGCCGGCTGACGGGGGCTGAGCTGGAGCTGTGTCGGTCGGGGCGCCCGGACCCGTTTCGGACGCCCCGGCGACGTATGGCACAATGGCTAGCTGTACTCGACAGCCGCATAGGAACCCTCTCGCCTCCGGCTGACGCGTCCATCGGGCACCCCGAGTACCGCAACCCCACGTGGCATCTCGTTGTGCCCAACCACGTCAAGACCAGGAGACACCACTCCAGTGGCAGTCAAGATCAAGCTGAAGCGTCTGGGCAAGATCCGTTCGCCTCACTACCGCATCGTCGTCGCCGACTCCCGTACCCGCCGTGATGGCCGGGCCATCGAGGAGATCGGCCTGTACCACCCGGTGCAGAACCCCTCGCGCATCGAGGTCGACTCGGAGCGCGCGCAGTACTGGCTCTCCGTCGGCGCTCAGCCGACCGAGCCGGTCATGGCGATCCTGAAGCTCACCGGTGACTGGCAGGCGCACAAGGGCCTTCCGGCCCCGGCGCCGCTGCTCGTCGCCGAGCCCAAGGACAAGCGCGCCGCGTTCGAGGCCTTCACCAAGGGCCTCGAGGGCGACGAGGCGAAGGGTGAGGCCATCACCCAGAAGGCCAAGAAGGCTGACAAGAAGGCGGACGCGGCCGAGGCCGCGCCCACCGAGTCGACCGAGGCCTGAGCATGCTCGAGGAGGCTCTCGAGCACCTCGTGAAGGGCATTGTCGACAACCCCGACGACGTGCAGGTCGCCTCGCGCAACCTGCGCCGGGGGCGTGTGCTCGAGGTCCGGGTCCACCCGGATGACCTCGGCAAGGTGATCGGCCGCAACGGCCGTACCGCGCGCGCTCTGCGGACCGTCGTGGGCGCCATCGGCGGCCGTGGTGTCCGCGTCGACCTCGTCGACGTGGACCAGGTTCACTGAACCACAGGTAGCACCGGCACGGGCCGGGGAGGGCTTCTGGGCCTTCCCCGGCCCGTAGTCGTCTGTAGTCGTCTGTAGCCGTCTGCAGTCGCCCGCGGGGCCCTTCCGTAGGCACACGACAGGAGAGAAAAGCAGTGCAGCTGGTAGTCGCGCGGATCGGCCGCGCCCATGGCATCAAGGGTGAGGTCACCGTCGAGGTGCGCACCGACGAGCCGGAGCTGCGGCTCGGTCCCGGCGCCGTCCTCGCCACCGACCCCGCCTCCACGGGGCCGCTGACCATCGAGACCGGCCGGGTGCACAGCGGCCGCCTGCTGCTGCGCTTCGAGGGCGTACGCGACCGCACGGGCGCCGAGGCGCTGCGCAACACGCTGCTGATCGCCGAGGTCGATCCGGAAGAGCTCCCGGAGGACGAGGACGAGTACTACGACCACCAGCTGATGGACCTCGACATCGTCACCAAGGACGGGATCGAGGTCGGCCGGATCACCGAGATCTCTCACCTGCCCTCGCAGGACCTGTTCATCGTGGAGCGGCCCGACGGCAGCGAGGTGATGATCCCCTTCGTGGAGGCGATCGTCACCGAGATCGACCTGGAGGAGCAGCGGGCGATCATCGACCCGCCGCCGGGTCTGATCGACGACCGCGCGGAGATCGCATCCGCCAGGGACGACGAGGCTCCTTCGGGGGACGACGCCTGATGCGGCTGGACGTCGTCACGATCTTCCCCGAGTACCTGGAACCCCTGAACGTCTCCCTCGTCGGCAAGGCACGCGCGCGTGGCCAACTCGACGTGAACGTGCACGACCTCAGGGAGTGGACGTACGACCGGCACAACACGGTCGACGACACCCCCTACGGCGGCGGCCCCGGCATGGTCATGAAGACCGAGCCCTGGGGCGCGGCCCTCGACGACGTGCTCGCCGAGGGGTACGAGGCGGGGGCCCACGGGCCCGTCCTGGTCGTCCCCACGCCCAGCGGACGCCCCTTCACCCAGGAACTCGCGGTCGAGCTCTCCGAGCGGCCCTGGCTGGTCTTCACGCCCGCGCGCTACGAGGGCATCGACCGCCGCGTCATCGACGAGTACGCGACCCGGATGCCCGTCTACGAAGTGTCGATCGGCGACTACGTCCTCGCGGGCGGCGAAGCAGCCGTCCTGGTCGTCACCGAGGCCGTGGCCCGGCTCCTGCCCGGAGTCCTCGGCAACGCCGAGTCCCACCGCGACGACTCCTTCGCCCCCGGCGCCATGGCGAACCTCCTCGAAGGCCCCGTCTACACCAAGCCTCCCCAGTGGCGCGGCCACGGCATCCCCGACGTGCTGGTCAGCGGCCACCACGGCAAGATCGCGCGCTGGCGCAGGGACGAGGCGCTGCGGCGCACGGTCCACAACAGGCCCGACCTGATCGAGCGTTGCGACCCCGCGGCCTTCGACAAGAAGGACCGCGAGATGCTCTCGATCCTGGGATGGCGGCCGGGCCCCGACGGCCGATTTGGGCGAGACCCCGAGGCCGTGGAAGAATAGGCCGCTGCTGTACGTCCAGCGTGCGCCCCTGCCACAGGGGGAACGACGCCCGCCCGACGCGAACAGCTATCGAATCCTCATCACGAATCTCCCGCTGATGACCTGTGGCATCAGTGAAGAAAGCAGACGATCATGGCTAACCTGCTCGACTCCGTCGACAGCGCTTCGCTGCGCACCGACATCCCGGCCTTCCGCCCGGGTGACACCGTCAACGTCCACGTCCGCGTCATCGAGGGCAACCGCTCCCGTGTGCAGCAGTTCAAGGGCGTAGTCATCCGTCGCCAGGGTGCCGGCGTGCGCGAGACCTTCACGGTCCGCAAGGTCTCCTTCTCCGTCGGCGTGGAGCGCACCTTCCCGGTGCACACCCCGATCGTCGAGAAGATCGAGCTCGTCAGCCGCGGCGCCGTGCGTCGCGCGAAGCTGTACTACCTCCGTGAGCTGCGCGGCAAGGCCGCGAAGATCAAGGAGAAGCGCGACAACTGAGCTCGCGCACGGGTCCACAGCGGAGCCGGATAGCATCTGGCCCCGATGGACACCGAAGCACAGCACACGGAGCGCGACCGCTCCTCCCCACCCACCGATTCCCCGAGCGCCGAGCGCGACGGGGAGTCCGCGGGGGCGGAGGACCGGTCGCGCTCCGCTTTTATGTCCTTCGTCTCCTGGGTACCCGGCGGCAGAGCCACGCTGACACTGCTGATCTGCACGGTGTTCCTGCTGCTCGTGAGCACCTTTGTGATGCAGCCGTTCGCGATCCCCAGTGGCTCCATGGAGCCCGCGTTCCGGGTCGGAGACCGGGTACTCGTCAACAAGTTGGCGTACCGTTTCGGTTCCGAGCCGCAGCGAGGTGACGCGGTCGTCTTCGACGGCAGCGGTTACTTCGGGGATGCCGACTACATCAAGCGGGTCGCAGGGGTGGGGGGAGACCGGGTGGTCTGCTGCGACGAGCGGGGGAGGATCAAGGTGAACGGCGAGCCTGTCGACGAGCCTTATCTGTTCCCGGGGGACGCCCCCTCGAAGGTGCCCTTCGTCGCCGTCGTGCCCGAAGGCAGCCTGTTCCTCCTCGGTGACCACCGCAGCGACTCCCGTGACTCCCGCGACCACCTGGGCCAGCCCGGCGGCGGCATGATCCCCGTCGACTCCGTGATCGGCAGAGCCGACTGGATCGCCTGGCCCATCGGGCACTGGACGTCCCTGGAGCGGCCCGACAGCTACGCGCGCGTGCCGGCACCAGGCGGCGCGCATGGGTAACCGCGGGCGGTCACGCGCTGCCAGTCACCGGGCCGACACCCGGCTGCCGACCGGATCCAGGCCGACCACCGGTCCCGTGCTGCCCGGAAGGGCCGAGCGGCGCAAGCTCGCCCGGAAGGTCAAGCGGCGCAGGCGACGCTCGGCGATCAAGGAGATACCGCTCCTCATAGGAGTCGCGCTGCTGATAGCCCTGGTCCTGAAGACCTTCCTGGTGCAGGCCTTCGTGATCCCCTCGGGCTCGATGGAGCAGACGATCAAGATCGGCGACCGCGTCCTCGTCGACAAGCTCACCCCGTGGTTCGGCTCCAAGCCCGAGCGCGGCGACGTCGTCGTCTTCGAGGACCCCGGCAACTGGCTCGAGGATGAACAGACCAAGAAGAAGGACGACCCCGTAGGCGTCAAGCAGGTCAAGGAAGGTCTGTCCTTCATCGGGCTGCTGCCGTCCGACAACGAACGGGACCTCATCAAGCGCGTGGTCGGCGTCGGTGGTGACACCGTGAAGTGCTGCGACAAGAACAAGAAACTCACGGTCAACGGAGTCCCGCTCACCGAGCCGTACATCAATCCGGGTGATGAGCCGTCGTCCTTCGAGTTCGAGGTGAAGGTCCCCGACGGGCGCCTGTTCGTCATGGGAGACCACCGCTCGGACTCGGCCGACTCCCGTTTCCACCGCACCGAGAAGTTCAGCGGCACCGTCTCGGAGGAGAGCGTGGTGGGGCGCGCGCTCGTCATCGCCTGGCCCTTCGACCACTGGCGCAAGCTGGAGGAGCCCGAGACGTACGCCTCCGTGCCCGACGCGGGTGCGGGGTCGCCCACTGCCCTCGGGGCGTCGCATAGGGTGGCTCCCGGCGATCGATACGGATTGACCGGACTCCCGACCCCTGCGGAACTCCCGCTCGTTATGGGAGTGGTGGGCCTGCATCGCATCTGGAGCGGGCAACAGCACGGACTGAGGAGTGGATGTGGGGGATGTGGCGGTCGGCGCACGATCCGGACACGGTGGGCCCGAGGAGCCAGGGCGATCAGACGAGCCGGAGGACGGGGCCGCGACGGACGGCGTGACCCCCGGGCGGGACGCCGCGGGCGCCAGCCCCGCAGCCGCTGAGTCCGACGGGAAGCCGGCCAAGGGGGCGAAGAAGCCCCGCTCCTTCTGGAAGGAGCTGCCGCTCCTCATCGGCATCGCGCTGATCCTGGCCCTGGTGATCAAGACCTTCCTGGTGCAGGCGTTCTCGATTCCCTCGGACTCGATGCAGAACACGCTCCAGCAGGGCGACCGCGTCCTGGTGGACAAGCTGACACCGTGGTTCGGCTCCGAGCCCGAGCGCGGCGAGGTCGTCGTCTTCAGGGACCCCGGGCACTGGCTGGACGGTGAGCCGACGCCCGACCCGAACGCGATTCAGAGGGTCCTCGGATGGGTCGGTCTGATGCCGTCCGCCGACGAGAAGGACCTGATCAAGCGGGTCATCGCGGTCGGCGGCGACACGGTGGAGTGCAAGGGCACAGGACCGGTGAAGGTCAACGGCAAGGCGCTGAACGAGCCGTACGTCTTCGAGGGCAACACCCCGTGCAGCGTCGACGACCAGGGCGGTCAGTTCAAGATCACCGTCCCCGCGGGCAAAATCTGGGTCATGGGTGACCACCGGCAGAACTCGCTGGACTCCCGCTACCACCAGAACCAGCCGGGCGGCGGCGCCGTCCCCGTGGACAACGTCGTGGGCCGCGCCATCGTCATCGCCTGGCCGCCCACCCGCTGGGCGACGCTGCCCAAGCCCGACACCTTCGACCAGCCGGGCATCAACGCCGCGATGAGCGCGGCACCGGCGGCCCTCGGGCTCGCGGGTGCGGTTCCGGTCGTGCTCTGGCGCAGGCGTCGGCTCACCGTGGCCGCTGCGCAGGCCGCGAGGGTTTCTGGCGGAGGTACCGCCGGGTAGGGTGCCGTCCCAGATCGCTGATCTTCCGTTCTCCTGTTCGTAGGGGCGCGGGGTCGACTCCGATATGGGGGAGCACTGGGATGAGCAGGACACAACGTACGGACGAGGGCCACGGACGGCTCGGCAGCACGCTGTCGGGACTGGCTGTGGCCCTCGGCTGTGTGCTCTTCCTGGGAGGCTTCGTCTGGGGCGCCGTCCTGTACCAGCCGTACACCGTGCCCACCGGCTCGATGACGCCGACGATCGGCGCGGGCGACCGGGTCCTGGCCGAGCGGATGGACGGCACTGACGTGCGCCGGGGCGATGTCGTCGTCTTCCGGCAGGCGAGCTGGGGCGACCTGCCGATGGTCAAGCGCGTGGTCGGCGTCGGCGGCGACCGGATCTCCTGCTGCACGGACGGCAAGCTGATGGTCAACGGCAAGCAGGTCGCAGAACCGTATCTTCCCGAGGGCAAGGGCGCCGCGGCCACCGGAATCCCGGCCACCACGGTCCCCAAGGGTAACCTCTTCCTGCTCGGTGACGAGCGCAGCGGCTCCCTGGACTCCAGCGTGCATCTGGGCGACTCCAACCACGGCTCGGTGCCGCGGAGCGCGGTGGAGGGGCGGGTCGACGCGGTGGCCTGGCCGACGGAGAGGTTCGGGACGCTGGAGCGCCCCGAGGGCTTCGCGGACATGCCGGGCGGCATCTCCGAACCGGGTCCCGTGCGGCTCATGGTGTGGGCGGTCGTGGCCGGTGCGGTCCTCATCCTGGGCGGCGCCGCGTACGGCCCGGTGGCCAAGCGGATGCGGCGCGGGCGCGAGCGTACGCAGAGCCGTGACCGTTCGGGGGCGACCGCCCATGTCGGCTGAGCCGCAGCCCGGGGCTCAGCCGGAGCCCGAAGCGCTGCGCAAGGTCGCGCGGGTGGTGCTGCTCGACCCGCAGGACCGGATCCTCCTGCTGCATGGCCACGAGCCGGAGGACAGGGCGGATGACTGGTGGTTCACGCCGGGCGGCGGTCTTGAGGGCGAAGAGACGCATGAACAGGCCGCGCTGAGAGAACTGATGGAAGAGACGGGCATCACCGAGGTCGAGCTCGGCCCCGCCCTGTGGCAGCGGATCTGCTCCTTCCCCTTCGCCGGACGGCGCTGGGACCAGGAGGAGCGGTACTACCTGGCGCGTACGTCACAGACGTCCACGCAGGCCACAGGGCTGACGGAGCTGGAACAGCGGAGTGTCGCCGGAGCGCGTTGGTGGACGTGCCAGGAACTGACCGAGGCACATGAGACGGTGTATCCGACCAGGCTCGCCGAGCTGCTTCGCAGGCTGCTCGACGAGGGTCCTCCGAGTCGGCTCGAGACCCTCGACACGGAAATCGTGTAGAGGCTCCAGGGGCTGACGCACAATAGGGGGACGCAAGGCTGAAGGGGAACATGCCATGAGCGCCGAGGACCTCGAGAAGTACGAGACCGAGATGGAGCTGAAGCTCTACCGGGAGTACCGCGATGTCGTCGGTCTGTTCAAATATGTGATCGAGACCGAACGGCGCTTCTATCTCACCAACGACTACGAGATGCAGGTGCACTCGGTCCAGGGTGAGGTTTTCTTCGAAGTATCCATGGCGGATGCCTGGGTCTGGGACATGTACAGGCCCGCACGGTTCGTGAAGCAGGTGCGTGTCCTCACCTTCAAGGACGTGAATATCGAGGAGCTCAACAAGAGCGATCTCGAGCTGCCGGGAGGCTGAGCCCGCTGAGGTCAGCCGGCGTCTTCCGCTGAGGTCGGTAAGAGCCCCCGCTGAGGTTCACCGCGGCGGGTGAGCGAGTTATCCACAACGCGTGAGTCATCCACCAAGATCCACATCGCTCGGGGCCGAGGCCCAGTGTGGGTGTCGGAGGTGGTGCCGACATGAACGCACGGGGGGCACTCGGGCAGTACGGCGAAGACCTGGCCGCGAGGCGGCTGGGCGAAGCCGGGATGACGGTTCTGGAGCGCAACTGGCGCGGTGGCAGGACCGGCGAGATCGACATCGTGGCCATGGACGGCGAAGCGCTGGTCGTCTGTGAGGTCAAGACGCGCAGGGCCGGCCTGGTCGGCTCGGGGGTCTATCAGCATCCGATGGCGGCCGTGGGCCGGGCCAAGGCGGAGCGGTTGCGGCGCCTCGCCGAGCGCTGGATCGAGGAGCGCGGCGGTCCACCGCCGGGCGGAGTGCGGATCGACCTCGTCGGCGTGCTGATCCCACGCCGCGGCGCCCCTGTCGTGGAGCACGCGCGGGGGGTGGCCTGATGGGCTTCGCACGTACGTGTTCCGTGGCGCTGGTGGGCGTCGAGGGCGTGGTCGTCGAGGTGCAGGCAGATCTGGAGCCCGGTGTCGCGGCGTTCACGCTGGTCGGGCTCCCGGACAAGAGCCTGACGGAGAGCAGGGACCGGGTCAGGGCCGCGGTGGTCAACTCGGGCGGGGAGTGGCCCCAGAAGAAGCTCACGGTGGGGCTCAGCCCGGCTTCGGTGCCCAAGGGAGGCAGTGGCTTCGATCTCGCGGTGGCCTGCGCGGTGCTCGGTGCGGCGGAGCGGATCGATCCGCGGATCCTCGCGGACATCGTGATGGTCGGTGAGCTGGGGCTCGACGGCCGGGTGCGGCCGGTCCGTGGCGTGCTGCCCGCAGTCCTCGCGGCGGCGGACGCGGGCTATGAGCAGGTCGTCGTCCCGGAGTGCACGGCGGCCGAGGCCGCGCTGGTGCCGGGGGTCTCGGTGCTCGGGGTGCGCAGCCTGCGGCAGCTGATCGCCGTGCTGACCGACGAGCCGGTGCCGGAGGAGGAGCCGGACGAGCCGGGGCGGCCCGACCCCATGCTCGCGGGGCTCTGCGTGCCGGGGACCGGCGTGGGCACGGGGCTCAGCGGCGGTCTGGACGACGCCCTTGCCCTGGACCTCGCCGATGTCGTCGGGCAGGCAGCGGCCCGCACCGCCGTGGAGGTGGCGGCCACGGGCGGGCACCACCTCTTCCTTCAGGGACCGCCGGGCGCGGGAAAGACCATGCTCGCGGAGCGGTTGCCCGCGATCCTGCCCCGGCTGACCAGGGAGGAGTCCCTGGAGGTGACCGCCGTCCACTCCGTGGCGGGCATGCTGCCGCCGGGCAAGCCCCTGGTGGACACCGCGCCCTACTGCGCGCCGCACCACTCCGCGACGATGCAGTCGTTGGTGGGCGGCGGCAAGGGGGTCGCGCGGCCCGGGGCGGTCTCGTTGGCCCACCGTGGCGTGCTCTTTCTCGACGAGGCGCCGGAGTTCAGCGGCCAGACCCTGGACTCCTTGCGTCAGCCCCTCGAATCGGGCCACGTCGTGATCGCTCGCAGTGCGGGAGTGGTGCGGTTGCCCGCGAAATTCCTCATGGTCCTCGCGGCCAACCCCTGCCCCTGCGGTCGGCACACGCTGCTGGGCGACGGCTGCGAATGCCCGGCGTCCATCGTCCGCCGCTACCAGGCGCGGCTCTCGGGCCCGCTGCTCGACAGGGTCGATCTGAAGGTCGCGGTGGAGCCCGTCACACGATCCGAGCTCGCCGGGTCCGGCCCGCGGGGCGACTCCACGCAGACAGTCGCCGACCGGGTGCGCATCGCCCGGGAGAGAGCGGCGGCAAGACTGAGCGGCACGGGCTGGCGGACGAACAGTGAGGTGCCGGGGCACGCGCTGCGCACGCGGTGGCCCGCCGAGCCGGGAGCCCTGGACGCCGCGGAACTGGACCTGGAGCGTGGCTTCCTGACCGCCCGTGGGCTCGACCGCGTCCTGCGGGTCGCCTGGACCGTCGCGGACCTTGCGGGCCGGGACCGGCCTGCGGCCCAGGACGTCGCCTTGGCGCTGCAGTTGCGTACGGGGGTGTCGCGCGGCGTGCCGATGGCGATCGGGGCGCTGACATGACCTCTGCGGGGGGATCGGCCGCCTCGGGGGAGAAGCGTCTGGCGAGGGCCGCCCTGACCCGGATCCTCGAGCCGGGGGACGAGGTGGGCGGGCGGTGGTTGCGGGAGACCGGGGCCGTCGAAGTGGTGCGGCGGCTGGCCGAGGGGGAGGAGCGGCTGGACGGGGTGACTCCGGCGCGGTGGGAAGGGCTGCGGGCGCGGGCAGCGAAGGCGCAGCCGGAGCGGGACCTGGCGATGGCGCGGGACGCGGGGGTGCGGTTCGTGTGCCCGGGGGAGGCCGAGTGGCCCGTCCAGCTGGACGACCTGGGGGACGCGCGGCCGGTGGGGCTGTGGGTGCGGGGGCAGCCCAGCCTGCGGATATGGGCGCTGCGGTCGGTGGCCGTGGTCGGCGCCAGGGCCTGCACGGAGTACGGGGCGCACATGGCGGCCGCCCTCGGCGCGGGGCTCGCGGAGCGGGGCTGGGTGGTCGTGTCGGGCGGCGCCTATGGGGTGGACGGGGCCGCTCACCGGGGAGCGCTGGGGGCCGGTGGGGCCACGGTGGCCGTGCTCGCGTGCGGGGTCGACCGTGCCTATCCGCGAGGACATGCCGAGTTGATCAAGAGGATCGCGGAACAGGGGCTTGTGGTGGGGGAGTTGCCGCCGGGAGACCACCCGACGCCGAGCAGATTCATCCTCCGTAACCGTGTGATTGCCGCCCTCACCCGGGGCAGCGTCGTCGTCGAGGCCGCCTATCGCAGCGGCGCGCTCGCCACGGCGCGCAGTGCGCAGGCGCTCGGCCGGTTCACGATGGGGGTGCCTGGCCCCGCGACCAGTGGTCTCTCGGCGGGGGTGCATGAACTGCTGCGGGGTGACGGCGTCCTGGTGACCGACGCGGCGGAAGTCGTCGAGCTGGTGGGCGACATGGGCGAGCTCGCACCCGAGCGGCGCGGCCCCGTCGTGCCGCGCGATCTGCTCACCCCGGACGCCGCGCGTGTCCTGGCGGCGCTGCCCGCCCGGGGGAGCGCGTCGGCCAGGGAGATCGCCCTTGGCGCGGGCACGGTGGTGGACGAAGCAATCGGTCGGCTGTACGAGTTGCGCTCACTGGGGTTCGTCGAACGACACGGCGACAGCTGGCAGTTGACACGCCAGGCGATCGTGTCGGTCTTCCCGGAGGGAGGGGGATCGTGACCGAGCGTGTTCGGCCGTCCGGATGAACCCCGACACCCTTGGAGATGCGCGTAGTTGGCGCTCCGCGGTCGTCACGTACGGCGACGAGGGGGACTCGGTGGGGCGGCCAGCGGAACGTATCTGCGTACGCGAGATCCCCTATTGTTCGCACACTGCGACACTCCAGTCACGCTACGCTCACAAGGATTCCGACGCGGACAGGCAGCCACACGCAACCACAGGCAAACAGACGGACAACCTCATTCACTTCACGCGAACTCACCACCTCGCGGGCGCGGGCGAATCCATCGGCCCGCACGACCTCACCAGTTCACGGCAGAACGGCTCAAGGCGACGCATGCCCCAGCACACCTCAGGGTCCGATCGGGCGGCAGTTCCTCCCGCCGCCCGTAGTGGCGAGCGGGAGCGGCCCCCCGCACCCTCGTCGCTGGACGAGCTGTGGCGGTCGTACAAGGAGACGGGGGACGGGCGGCTGCGCGAGCAGTTGATCCTGCACTACTCGCCGTTGGTCAAGTACGTCGCGGGCCGGGTCAGCGTGGGGCTGCCGCCCAATGTCGAGCAGGCGGACTTCGTCTCGTCCGGGGTGTTCGGGCTGATCGACGCGATCGAGAAGTTCGACATCGAGCGGTCCATCAAGTTCGAGACGTACGCGATCACCCGTATCCGTGGCGCGATGATCGACGAACTCCGGGCGCTCGACTGGATTCCCCGGTCCGTGCGGCAGAAGGCGCGCAACGTCGAGAGGGCCTACGCCACGCTCGAGGCGCAGTTGAGGCGGACGCCGTCCGAGAGCGAGGTAGCCCAGGAGATGGGGGTCGCGCTGGAGGAACTGCACGCCGTTTTCAGCCAGTTGTCGCTGGCGAACGTCGTGGCTCTGGAGGAGCTCCTGCACGTCGGCGGCGAGGGCGGCAATCGCCTGAGCCTGATGGACACGCTCGAGGACACCGCTGCCGACAACCCCGTGGAGGTCGCCGAGGACCGCGAGCTGCGGCGGCTGCTCGCGCGCGCGATCAATACGCTGCCGGAGCGGGAGAAGACCGTCGTCACGCTCTACTACTACGAAGGCCTCACGCTCGCCGAGATCGGCAATGTGCTCGGTGTGACCGAGAGCCGGGTGAGCCAGATCCACACGAAATCGGTGCTCCAGCTGCGGGCGAAGCTGGCGAGTTTCGGCCGCTGAGCGCGCTGAATCGTCCCTGCCCCGGCCTGCGCCGCGCGGTGCGGGCACGGGCTTCTCCGGAGTGGATCGACTCCCGTCCCGGCGTCCACGTCCGTAGAGTGGAGGGCGTGCCAAGGATTCGAGCGGCCTCTGTGGCCGAGCACCGGTCGATGCAGCGCGGCGCCCTCCTGGACGCCGCGCGGTCCCTGCTGTCCGAGGGCGGTACGGAGGCGTTGACCTTCCCCGCCCTCGCCGAACGCACGGGGCTCGCACGGTCATCCGTGTATGAGTACTTCCGGTCGCGTGCCGCGGTCGTGGAGGAGCTCTGCGAGGTCGACTTCCCCGTCTGGGCGGCGGAGGTCTCGGCGGCGATGGAGCGGGCGGACTCCGCCGAGGGCAAGGTCGAGGCGTACGTCCGGCGACAGCTGACCCTGGTCGGGGACCGGCGGCACCGAGCTGTGGTCGCCATCTCGGCCAGCGAGCTGGACGCCGGTGCGAGGGAGAAGATCCGCGCTGCGCACGGCGGCCTGATCGCCATCATCGTCGAGGCGCTCGAGACGCTGGGGCACGAGCAGCCCCGGATGGCGGCGATGCTGCTGCAGGGCATCGTGGACGCCGCGGTCCGGCGGATCGAGCTCGGCGTCGCCGAGGAGCCGACCGCCATCACGGAGGCGGCGGTCGCCATGGCGTTGAGGGGTGTGCGGGGCTGAGGCTCCGGATATCGGCGGCCGGCAGCGCGACGCCCGTCCGAGCCAAGCCGGGCCCCGTCCGCGCCAAGCCCAGCCCCGCCGTCCGAGCCAAGCCCGACCCCCTCCACGCCGGGAGCAATCCCGGACGCGGCGCGAGCAAGCCTGCCCGCGCCGCGAACAACCCCGGACGCGCCGCCCGCATCGCGAACAACCCCGGACGCGGCACATCGATCACCGGCAGCAAGCGGGACGCCCCGCGCCGCAGTAGCCACGGTGGCAGCAGTGACAGCGGGTCCAGATATGCCTCGGCCCTCAGCAGGCCCCAGTGGAGGCAGCTGCCCCGGCAGTGGCCCGTGGGGAGTTCCAGTACCCCCAGCGCCTCGCCCACCGCCACTTCGTCGCCCTTCTCGACCGCGGCCCGCAGCGGCTCGTACGTCGTGCGCAGGGGTGGATCCCCCGTGCCCGCCAGCTCCACCGCGATCACGCCTCGGCCCGCCACCCGCCCGGCGAAGGAGACCCTGCCCGGAGCCGCCGCCCGGACCACGGAGCCCGGCGGCGCCGCGAGGTCCACGCCCCGGTGACCCCGGCCGTACTCCGTCGCTGGCGGCTCCCAGCCCCGTACGACAGGAGGCCGTACCCCCACGGGCCACGCACCGCCCACCTTCGGCACCGGCTCCCCGGCGGGCCCGGCGGACCCGGCGGCACCAGCGGGCAGTGCCACCCCAGCGATCAGCGCCACGGTCAGCGCCACAATCAGCAGCAGCGCCAGGCTCAGACTTCTCCGCATGTGAGACATGCCAGAACCGTCCCGCGCCCGGCCCCTCCGCAGGGATCATGGCTCGGATCTGTGGATGACCAGCCGGTTGTGGACAGCGGCGTCACCCGCTGCCTCGCGGGTCCCGTACACTTCTTGTGGCGATCCGGGTCACCGGGTCGACTTCGCACGCCCCGACACCAGGCCATGAAAAGCCAGGTGCCAGCGCCTCTCGGTCCTTTGTGGCACGGCGCATCGCGGGCGTCAGGCGCGACCGCCATCCGGCGGACGCGGCACAACCGAGAACACCAAGGAGTACGGCCATGGCCGTCGTCACGATGCGGGAGCTGCTGGAAAGCGGCGTCCACTTCGGTCACCAGACCCGTCGTTGGAACCCGAAGATGAAGCGCTTCATCTTCACGGAGCGCAACGGCATCTACATCATCGACCTGCTCCAGTCGCTGTCGTACATCGACCGCGCCTACGAGTTCGTCAAGGAGACCGTCGCCCACGGCGGCACGGTCATGTTCGTCGGCACGAAGAAGCAGGCGCAGGAGGCCATCGCCGAGCAGGCGACCCGCGTCGGCATGCCCTACGTGAACCAGCGCTGGCTGGGCGGCATGCTCACCAACTTCTCGACCGTCTACAAGCGCCTGCAGCGCCTGAAGGAGCTCGAGCAGATCGACTTCGAGGATGTGGCCGCGTCCGGCCTCACCAAGAAGGAGCTGCTCGTCCTCTCCCGCGAGAAGGCCAAGCTGGAGAAGACCCTCGGCGGTATCCGCGAGATGTCCAAGGTGCCCAGCGCCGTCTGGATCGTGGACACCAAGAAGGAGCACATCGCTGTCGGCGAGGCCCGGAAGCTCAACATCCCGGTCGTCGCGATCCTCGACACGAACTGTGACCCCGACGAGGTCGACTACAAGATCCCGGGCAACGACGACGCGATCCGCTCCGTCACCCTGCTCACCCGCGTGATCGCCGACGCCGTCGCCGAGGGCCTCATCGCCCGTTCCGGCGTCGCCACGGGCGACCAGAAGCCGGGCGAGAAGGCCGCCGGCGAGCCGCTCGCCGAGTGGGAGCGTGACCTGCTCGAGGGCGAGAAGAAGGCTGACGAGCCCAAGGCCGACGAGCCGAAGGCCGCCGAGGCCGAGGCCGAGGCCGAGGTTCAGAAGTCCGCCGAGACGGAGAAGGCCGCCGACGCCGAGCAGGCCGAGGCCCCCGCCGAGGTTGCTGCCGCCGAGGCCCCCGCCGCGGAGACCGAGCAGGCCTGACCTTCACAGGTTCGGTAGTTGACGGCGGGGGCCCTCAGGCCCCCGCCGTTCACCCGTAGATCTTTCAGACCTCCGAAAGAGAATTTCAGGATCATGGCGAACTACACCGCCGCTGACGTCAAGAAGCTCCGTGAGCTCACGGGCGCCGGCATGATGGACTGCAAGAAGGCGCTCGACGAGGCCGACGGCAGCGTCGACAAGGCCGTCGAGGCCCTGCGCATCAAGGGCCAGAAGGGCGTCGCCAAGCGCGAGGGCCGCTCCGCCGAGAACGGCGCCGTGGTCTCCCTCATCGCCGACGACAACACTTCCGGCGTGATCGTCGAGCTGAAGTGCGAGACGGACTTCGTCGCCAAGGGCGAGAAGTTCCAGGCCGTCGCGAACTCGCTGGCCGCGCACATCGCCAAGACGTCCCCCGCCGACATCGAGGCGCTCCTCGCGTCCGAGATCGAGGCCGGCAAGACCGTCCAGGCGTACGTCGACGAGGCCAACGCCAACCTCGGCGAGAAGATCGTCCTGGACCGCTTCGCCCAGTTCGCGGGCACGTACGTCACCGCGTACATGCACCGCACCATGCCCGACCTGCCCCCGCAGATCGGTGTCCTGGTCGAGCTGGACAAGGCCGACGCCGACCTCGCCAAGGGCATCGCGCAGCACATCGCCGCCTTCGCGCCGAAGTACCTCTCCCGTGAGGACGTCCCGGCCGAGGTCGTCGAGTCCGAGCGCCGCGTCGCCGAGGAGACCACCCGCGCCGAGGGCAAGCCCGAGGCCGCGCTGCCCAAGATCGTCGAGGGTCGCGTCAACGGCTTCTTCAAGGAGGCCACCCTCCTCGGTCAGCCGTACGCGCTCGACAACAAGAAGTCCGTCCAGAAGGTTCTGGACGAGGCCGGTGTCACCCTGAAGCGCTTCTCGCGCATCAAGGTCGGCATCTGAGTCCGTACCGCGATCGACGGTAGACCCCGCTAGGGTCGACAGCGGTCGCCCGCGTACCCCACGTGGTGCGCGACGTACGACCGCAGATCTGACGAGGAGGCCATTGCCGAGCATGGGATGCGAACAACACCCCACCGGCAGTGGCCTTCTTCGTATGTGCGCCGAGCAAAAAGAAGCGAGAACTCCATGACCACCAAGGCCGACACAAACAGTGGTGACGACAAAGTCGCCGGTCGTTTCCTGCTGAAGCTCTCCGGCGAGGCATTCGCCGGCGGGGGAGGCCTTGGCGTCGACCCCGACGTGGTGCACGCGATCGCCAAGGAGATCGCCGCGGTCGTCCGTGACGGTGCCCAGATCGCGGCCGTCATCGGAGGCGGCAACTTCTTCCGCGGCGCCGAACTGCAGCAGCGCGGCATGGACCGTGCGCGCTCCGACTACATGGGCATGCTCGGCACCGTCATGAACTGCCTTGCGCTGCAGGACTTCCTGGAGAAGGAAGGCATCGAGTGCCGTGTCCAGACCGCCATCACGATGGGCCAGGTCGCGGAGCCGTACATCCCGCTGCGCGCCGTACGGCACCTGGAGAAGGGCCGTGTGGTCATCTTCGGCGCCGGTATGGGCATGCCGTACTTCTCCACCGACACGACCGCGGCGCAGCGCGCCCTGGAGATCGACGCCGAGGCCCTGCTCATGGGCAAGAACGGTGTCGACGGGGTCTACGACTCCGACCCCAAGACCAACCCGGACGCGGTGAAGTACGACGCGCTCGGCTACGGCGAGGTCATCACCCGCGACCTGAAGGTCGCCGACATGACCGCGATCACCCTGTGCCGCGACAACAAGTTGCCCATCCTGGTCTTCGAGTTGCTGACCACCGGCAATATCGCCCGTGCCGTCAAGGGTGAGAAGATCGGCACACTCGTGGGCGACGAGGGCACCCGCGCCTGATCTCGGCGCCGCCCCCGAGGGATGGACAAAGCCCTGCCGGTCGGACACGGTGCAGGGAAAAGAGACGCGACGCAGCCGACACCCCATGGACTCCCCCTACTTCACCGTGTGGGGGCGCCCGCAGCCCACTCACAACACGCAGGAGCAAGTGGTGATCGAAGAGACCCTCCTCGAGGCCGAGGAGAAGATGGAGAAGGCCGTCGTGGTCGCCAAGGAGGACTTCGCCGCGATTCGCACAGGCCGTGCGCACCCGGCGATGTTCAACAAGATCGTGGCCGACTACTACGGCGCCCTTACGCCGATCAATCAGCTGGCCTCGTTCTCGGTGCCCGAGCCGCGGATGGCCGTGGTGACCCCGTTCGACAAGAGCGCGCTGCGCAACATCGAGCAGGCGATCCGCGACTCCGACCTCGGCGTCAACCCGAGCAATGATGGAAACATCATCCGGGTGACGTTCCCCGAGCTGACGCAGGACCGTCGCAAGGAGTACATCAAGGTCGCCAAGACCAAGGCCGAGGACTCCAAGATCTCGATCCGCTCCATCCGCCGCAAGGCCAAGGAAGCGATCGACAAGGCCATCAAGGACGGCGACATCGGCGAGGACGAGGGGCGTCGCGCGGAGAAGGAGCTCGACGACACCACCGCGAAGTACGTCGCCCAGGTGGACGAGCTGCTCAAGCACAAGGAAGCCGAGCTGCTCGAGGTCTGAGGGCTCGAGGTCTGAAGACTGAGGAATCCGATCCGTGAACGACTCTTCCTGGGGGGCGCCTCCCAGAGCCGGGTACTGGGGTCCGCCCGACCAGGGCCCTGCTCAAGGGGCTGCCCCGGCAGGTCCCGCGTACGATGCGCATGAATCCCTGTATCCAGCAGAGACGCAGCCCATGCCCATCGTGCCCGACGTGCCTGACGTGCCGGACGTGCCTGACGTACCCCAGGAGCCCATGCCCAGCGCAGCACAGCCCGCCCCCGAGGCGCCGCGAGCGCCTCAAGCGCCCAAGGCGCCGCAGAAGAAGAGCGCGGGCCGTGATCTCGGGGCGGCCATAGGAGTCGGCGTGGGGCTCGGCGCGGTGATCGTCGCGTCGCTCTTCATCGTGAAGGCCGTCTTCATCGGCGTCATAGCGGTCGCCGTCGTGGTCGGTCTCTGGGAGCTCACCTCGCGGCTCCAGGAGCGCAAGGGCATCAAGGCGCCGCTGGTCCCGCTCGCGGTGGGCGGCGCCGCGATGGTCGTCGCCGGATACGTCCGCGGTGCCGAGGGCGCCTGGGTAGCCATGGCGCTCACGGCGCTCGCGGTGCTCGTCTGGCGGATGACCGAACCGCCCGAGGGCTATCTGAAGGACGTCACGGCGGGCGTCTTCGCGGCGTTCTACGTCCCGTTCCTCGCCACGTTCGTGGCGCTGATGCTCACCGCGGACGACGGCCCGCAGCGGGTGCTCACGTTCCTGCTCCTGACCGTGGTCAGCGACACCGGGGCGTACGCGATCGGCTGGCGCTTCGGCAAGCACAAGCTCGCCCCGCGCATCAGCCCCGGCAAGACCCGCGAGGGCCTGGTCGGCGCGGTGACGTTCGCGATGGCGGCGGGCGCGCTGTGCATGGAGTTCCTGATCGACGGCGGCACGTGGTGGCAGGGGCTGCTCATCGGCTTCGCCGTCGCCGCGAGCGCGACGCTCGGTGACCTCGGTGAGTCGATGATCAAGCGGGACCTCGGCATCAAGGACATGGGCACGCTGCTCCCGGGCCACGGGGGCATCATGGACCGCCTCGACTCGCTGCTGCCGACCGCGCCGGTGGTGTGGCTGTTGCTTGTCATCTTTGTGGGGTCTGCCTGACCTGCGTCTTTGCAGGAAGAAGACTTCGTAGGAAGAAGACTTCGCAGGGAGAAGGGCTTGCTTTCCTACGTGAAGGGCTCACCGTCCAGCAGGACGGCGGGCCCTTTTCCGGTGACCGGCGTCACACCCGGCCCCTGTCAGCAATGGGGGCGCCATCTCGTTCAAGGGGCACGCGAACGAGACAGGAGCAACGCCATGAAGCACCGCATCGTCGTACTCGGCGCCGGATACGCCGGGGCCTTCGCCGCCGGGAACCTGGCCCGCCGGCTGTCCCCCGCGGACACCGAGATCACCGTCGTCAACGCCGTGCCCGACTTCGTCGAGCGGATGCGGCTCCACCAGGTGGCGAGCGGACAGGACGTCACGTTCCGCAAGCTCGCCGACGTGTTCGCGGGCACTGGGGTGCGGCTGCGCCTGGCTCAGGTCACCGGTGTCGACCCCGAGCGCAGGACTGTCGCGGTGGCTGACGAGAACGGCGACGGAGGGCGCGGCGACGGAGAGGGCGGTGACGGAGGGGGCGGCGAGCTCGCGTACGACACCCTTCTCTACGCGCTCGGCAGTTCCGTGGCCCACCACGGCGTCCCCGGTGCGGCCGAGTACGCCTTCGACGTGACAGGCCGGCCCTCGGCGCTGCGGTTGCGCGAGCGCCTGGCGGCCCTGGGCGAGGGCGGCACCGTCCTTGTCGTCGGTGAGGGGCTCACCGGCATCGAGACCGTCACCGAGTTCGCCGAGTCCCGGCCCGACCTCTCGGTGGCGCTGGCCGCCCGCGGCGAACTGGGCGCGTGGCTCTCCCCGAAGGCCCGCCGTCACCTGCGCCGGGCCTTCGACCGGCTCGGTGTCACCGTCCACGAGCACACCGCGATCGAAGCCGTCGAGCCGACACGGGCGATCACCGCCGACGGTACGGCGATCCCGGCCGACGTGACGGTGTGGTCGGCCGGATTCGCCGTGCACCCCATCGCGGCGGCAAGCGGCCTGGAGGTCGCAGAGTCCGGCCAGATCGTCGTCGACCGCACCATGCGCTCGGTCTCGCACCCGGATGTCTACGCGGCCGGTGACTGCGCCTACGCGATCGGCGAGAACGGCCGCCCGCTGCCGATGTCGTGCGCATCGGCCGGCTTCACCAACATGCAGGCGACCGCAGCGATCATCGCGCGCCTGACGGGCGGTGAGGTCCCGACCGTCGGGCTGAAGTACTACGGCAACCACATCAGCCTCGGGCGGCGGGACGCGATCTTCCAGATGGTGGACGGGGACGTCCGGTCGAAGGCCTGGTATCTGGGCGGCAAGGCCGCCGCGCGGCTCAAGGCGGGCGTGCTGGTCGGGGCCGGGTTCGGCATCGCACACCCGACCTTCGGCATGCCGAAGCGGAAGCGCCGCCTGGCCACCGCATCCGACCGGCCCGGCGTGAGGGTCGCCGCCTAGGCTGCCCCGTATGGACAGCGCAGCAATCGAACGGTTCGAGGCCAGCCGGGGCCGGCTGGCCTCGCTCGCGTACCGTCTGCTCGGCTCGGCCGCCGACGCCGAGGACGCCGTGCAGGACACGTTCCTGCGCTGGCAGGCCACGGACCGCGAACGGGTCGATGTGCCGGAGGCGTGGTTGACCAAGGTCGTCACCAACCTCTGCATCGACCGGCTCCGCTCGGCGCAGGTGCGCCACGAGCGGGCGGCCGGTGCCTGGCTGCCCGAGCCGCTCCTCGACGGCGACCCGATGCTCGGCCCGGCCGACACCTTCGAGCAGCGCGAATCGGTGTCCTTGGCCGTACTGACCCTCTTGGAGCGCCTCTCCCCGGTCGAACGGGCGGTGTACGTCCTGCGCGAGGCCTTCTCGTACGGCCACTCCGAGATCGCCGCGATCCTCGACATCACCGTCTCCGCGAGCCAGCAGCATGCCCACCGGGCCCGGATCCGGGTCGCCGCCGAGCGCCGCGGCGGCGCCGGGACGGGGACCGAGACCGACCCCGCGTCCGCGCGCCGGGTCGTCGAGGAATTCCTCGCCGCAGCCACGTCGGGCCGCACAGACCGCCTGGTGGCGCTGCTCACCGACGACGCGACGGCGGTCTCGGACGGCGCAGGCCTCGGCAGGCGGCTGCTGCGGTACGAGACGGCCGAGCGGGTCGCCTCCTTCGTACGGGCCGGTTTCAAGCCCACGCAGGCGAAGCGCCGCCTTGCCGGCGGCACCCCCGCCATCCATGTGGTGCGGGTCAACGGCTCCCCGGCGGTCGTGGCCGTGGTGGACGGCAGGGTCGTGGGCGCCGTGGCTTTCGAAGTCAGCGACGGCAAGGTCGCGTCCCTGCGAGGCATCGCAGCGGCGTCCCGCCTCGGACGCCTGAACGAGGCCTGGCAACAGCGGGAACCCGACGCACCGGTCATCGCCGCGTGGTGACCGGAGCCGACCGGTACCCGACCGCCACCGGTGGGACGTGACCCGACGGGGGTCCAGCCGTCTGCGACACTGGATGAACCATGCCTGTACCCGGAGAACTCACCTTTGTCGCGCCCCGCGGAGCCAAGAAGCCGCCGCGGCATCTCGCCGACCTCACGCCCGCCGAGCGCAAGGAAGCCGTCGCCGCCGTCGGCGAGAAACCGTTTCGCGCCAAGCAGCTCTCGCAGCACTACTTCGCTCGCTACGCGCACGACCCGGAGCAGTGGACCGATATCCCCGCCGGATCCCGCGGGAAGTTGCAGGAGGCGCTGCTTCCTGAGCTGATGTCCGTGGTGCGGCACATCAGCTGTGACGACGACACCACGCGCAAGACGCTGTGGCGGTTGTTTGACGGGACGCTTGTCGAGTCCGTGCTCATGCGCTATCCGGACCGCGTGACGATGTGCATCTCGTCGCAGGCCGGGTGCGGGATGAACTGCCCGTTCTGTGCGACGGGGCAGGCCGGGCTCGACCGGAATCTGTCGACCGCCGAGATCGTGCACCAGATCGTGGACGGTATGCGTGCGCTCAGGGACGGGGAGATCCCCGGTGGCCCCGCGCGGCTGAGCAACATCGTCTTCATGGGCATGGGCGAGCCGCTCGCCAACTACAACCGGGTGACCGGGGCCATCCGCAGGCTCACCGATCCCGAGCCCGATGGCGTGGGTCTCTCCCAGCGTGGGATCACCGTGTCCACGGTCGGGCTTGTGCCCGCCATCCACCGGTTCGCCGACGAGGGCTTCAAGTGCCGCCTCGCCATCTCGCTGCACGCGCCCGACGACGAGCTGCGCGACACCCTCGTACCCGTCAACACGCGGTGGAATGTGCGTGAGGTCCTTGACGCGGGATGGGAGTACGCCGCGAAGTCGGGGCGTCGGCTCTCCATCGAGTACGCGCTGATCCGGGACATCAACGACCACGCGTGGCGCGGTGACCGGCTCGGGCGGCTGCTCAAGAACAAGCCCGTGCACGTGAACCTGATCCCGCTGAACCCGACGCCGGGTTCGAAGTGGACGGCATCGCGGCCGGAGGACGAGAAGGCCTTCGTGGACGCCATCGCCGCCCATGGGGTGCCTGTCACGGTTCGTGACACCCGTGGCCAGGAGATCGACGGGGCGTGCGGTCAGCTCGCCGCGTCGGAGCGTTAGGCTGGCCGAAAGACAACTTCATAGCCGGAACACATCTTCATATTCCGACAGGGGAGCGCCACAGCGCTGAGAGTGCGGCAGCCAAGGACAGGTTGGCCGCAGACCCTCTGAACCTTGCCCCGGTCATTCGGGGTAGGAAGTTCGGACACCACTCAAGCTGTTGCGCCCTGCCCGCGGACCGTACGGTCCGCGGGCAGGGCCGCGTCTCTTCCTGGTCACTCCAGGAGGAATGAACTCAGTTGAACTCAGTGAGCACCACCAAGAAGATCACCGTCACCGCGGTCGCGGTGACCCTCGGGCTCGTCACGCTCTCCGCGTGCGGCAGCTCGTCGGACAGCGGCGACAAGGCCGCCGACGCCAAGAGCGTCACGCTCGTCAGCCATGACTCCTTCAACGTCTCCAAGGACGTACTGAAGGCGTTCGAGAAGAGCTCCGGATACAAGGTCGACGTCCTCAAGGACGGGGACGCCGGCGCTGCCGTGAACAAGGCGATCCTGTCGAAGGACAACCCCCAAGGGGACGTCTTCTTCGGCGTCGACAACACCCTGCTATCGCGCGCGCTCGACAACGACCTCTTCCAGTCGTACGAGGCCAAGGGCTCGGACCAGGTCAAGGCGCAGTTCCGCGTCGACCAGGACAAGCACCGCGTGACGCCCGTCGACAGCGGCGACATCTGCGTCAACTACGACAAGAAGTACTTCGCCGACAAGAAGCTCGCGCCGCCGAAGTCCTTGGCGGACCTGACCAAGCCCGCCTACAAGGACTTGCTGGTCACCGAGAACGCCGCCACCTCCTCTCCCGGCCTCGGGTTCCTGCTCGGCACCGCCGCCCAGTACGGCGACGATGGCTGGCAGGGCTACTGGAAGAAGCTCAAGGACAACGGCGTCAAGGTCGTCGACGGCTGGGAGCAGGCGTACAACGAGGAGTTCTCCGGCTCCGCGGGCGGCAAGAAGGCCAAGGGCGACAGGCCGCTCGTCGTTTCGTACGCCTCGTCCCCGCCCGTCGAGGTGCTCTACGCCAAGCCGCAGCCCAAGGAGGCGCCGACCGGCGTCGCGACAGGCACCTGCTTCCGGCAGGTCGAGTACGCGGGTCTGCTCAGCAACGCCAAGAACGAGAAGGGCGGCAAGGCGCTGCTCGACTTCCTGATCGGCAGCAAGTTCCAGAACGACATGCCGCTGAACATGTTCGTGAACCCGGTGCGCGAGGGTGCGGAACTGCCCGAGCTGTTCGTCGAGCACGGCGTGACGGTCGACAGGCCGAAGACCCTGGCGCCGAAGAAGATCGCCGACAACCGCGAGCAGTGGGTCAAGTCGTGGACCTCGCTCGTACTGAAGTAAGCAAGCCCGGTAAGGGGGAGTCCCCCGAGGGCAACTCCGGTAAGGGACTCTCGCGTGGGAGCGCGGCTCGGCTCGGTCTGATGGCCGTGCCGGTCGCGTTCTTCGCGGTGTTCTTCGCCTATCCGGTCGCCGCGATCGTCGCGCGGGGCCTGAAGGTGGACGGGGCTTGGCAGTTCGGGCGGATCGCGGACGTCATCGGGCAGTCCGACGTCCGGCACGTGCTGTGGTTCACCACCTGGCAGGCGCTCGCGTCGACCGCGCTCACGCTCCTGATCGCGCTCCCCGGCGCGTACGTCTTCGCGCGCTTCGAGTTCAGGGGCAAGCAGGTGCTGCGGGCCGTCGTCACCGTGCCCTTCGTGCTGCCGACCGTCGTCGTCGGGACCGCGTTCCTCGCGCTGCTCGGCCGGGGCGGTCTGCTCGACGAGATGTGGGGCGTGCGGCTCGACACCACCGTCTGGGCGATCCTGCTCGCGCACGTGTTCTTCAACTACGCCGTCGTCGTACGGACCGTAGGCGGCCTCTGGTCGCAGCTCGACCCGCGGCAGGAGGAGGCCGCGCGGATGCTCGGCGCCTCACGCTGGACGGCCTGGCGGACGGTGACGCTGCCCGCGCTCGGTCCCGCGGTCGCCGCCGCGTCCCTCATGGTCTTCCTGTTCACCTTCACCTCCTTCGGCGTCGTACAGATCCTCGGCGGGCCCGCGTACTCGACGCTCGAAGTCGAGATCTACCGGCAGACCGCCCAGCTCCTCGACCTGCCGACGGCCGCCGTCCTGACGATCGTGCAGTTCGCGGCGGTCGGCCTCATCCTCGCCGTGCACGCGTGGACCGTGCGCCGGCGGGAGACCGCGCTCAAGCTGGTCGATGCCTCCGCGGTCGCGCGTCGCCCGCGCGGCGCGGGACAGTGGGCGTTGCTCGGCGGGGTCATGGCCACGATCGCCGTGCTGATACTGCTGCCGCTCGGCGTGCTGATCGAGCGGTCGCTGAGCGGGCCGGGCGGCTATGGCTTCGCGTACTACAGGGAGCTGACCTCGACGGACGGCGGGGCCTTCCTCGTCCCGCCGATCGAAGCGGTCTGGAATTCGCTCCAGTACGCGCTCGCCGCCACCGCCATCGCCCTGGTGATCGGCGGCCTCGCGGCGGCGGCGCTCACCCGGAAGGCCGGTCGTGTGGTGCGCGGCTTCGACGCGCTGCTGATGCTGCCGCTCGGGGTCTCCGCGGTGACGGTCGGCTTCGGGTTCCTGATCACACTGGACAAGCCGCCGCTGGACCTGCGGTCCACCTGGATCCTGGTGCCGCTCGCGCAGGCGCTCGTGGGCGTGCCCTTCGTCGTACGCACCATGCTTCCCGTCCTGCGCGCGGTGGACGGACGGCTGCGCGAGGCGGCAGCCGTGCTCGGGGCCTCGCCGCTGCGGGCATGGCGGGAGGTCGACCTGCCGATGGTGCGGCGGGCGCTGCTCATCGCCGCCGGATTCGCCTTCGCCGTGTCACTGGGGGAGTTCGGCGCGACGGTGTTCATCGCGCGGCCGGACAACCCGACGCTTCCGGTGGCCGTGGCGCGGCTGCTCGGGCGGGCGGGTGAGCTCAACTACGGGCAGGCCATGGCACTTTCGACGATCTTGATGGTGGTGTGCGCGGTGTCGCTGCTGCTGCTCGAACGGCTCCGTACGGACCGCACGACTGGGGAGTTCTGATGGATGTGGGTTTGGGTGTGAGTGCGGGTTCGGGTTCGGGTTTGGGTGTGGGTGTGGGCGCCGATTCCGGTGCCGATGCGGGGCTGTTGACGCTGGCGGATGCGACCGTGCGGTTCGGGGCGCGGGCCGTGCTCGACCGCGTCGGGCTCGCGGTCGACGAGCACGAGATCGTGTGCGTGCTCGGGCCAAGCGGCAGCGGCAAGTCGACCTTGCTGCGGGCGGTCGCGGGTCTGCAGGAGTTGGATGGCGGTCAGGTTCTGCTGGACGGGAGGGATCAGCGGGGCGTGCCCGCGCACAAGCGTGGGGTCGGCCTGATGTTCCAGGACCACCAGCTGTTCCCGCAGCGTGACGTGGCGGGCAATGTCGCCTTCGGGCTGCGGATGCACGGGGCTTCGCGGGGCGAACAGGCCGACCGGGTGGCCGAGTTGCTCGAACTCGTGGGTCTGCCGGGTGCGCAGCGGCGCGCCGTCGCCTCGCTCTCGGGCGGCGAGCAGCAGCGAGTCGCGCTGGCGCGTGCGCTCGCGCCGCGACCTCGGCTCCTCATGCTCGACGAGCCGCTCGGGCAGCTCGACCGGTCGCTGCGGGAGCGTCTTGTCGTCGAACTCCGCGAACTCTTCGACGAGTTGGGCACGACGGTGCTCGCGGTCACGCACGACCAGGGCGAGGCCTTCGCCCTCGCGGACCGGGTGGTGGTGATGCGGGAGGGGCGGATCGCCCAGTCCGGTACACCACTTGAGGTCTGGCGGAACCCTGCGGACGAGTTCGTCGCGCGGTTCCTGGGCTTCGACAACATCGTCGACGCGACGGTGGCCGGTGACGTGGCGGACACCGCCTGGGGCAAGATCCCGGCGCCGGAGGACGCGGTGGACGGGCGGTGCCGGCTGCTGGTGCGGCCCGCCGGGGTGCGGCTCGTGGCGGCCGATGAGGGGCTGCCGTGCGCGGTGACGGCGCGTACCTTCCGGGGCACGCATGTCGCCGTTCATCTGGAGCCTCGGGTGGGGCCGCGGCTTGAGGCTGCCTGTGCGTTGCGGGATGCGCCTGGGGTGGGGGAGACGGTGGGGGTCGCGTTTGATGTGGGGGATGTCGTGGTGCTGGGCTGAGGTGGAGTGGCTTGGGGGGAGTGGCCTGGTGTTGGGGCGGGCTGGGGTGGGGTGAAAATCGGGTGCTTGGAGGTAGTCGTCGGCCTAAGGTGCGCTTCATGACCTCCTTGGAGTACGACCGCCACTGTGCCGAAGTCGTGGGACAACTGGCCCTGTTGCGGGACACCCTGGCCGGAGCTGATCTTTCGGCCACTGTGCCGACTTGCCCGGAGTGGACCTTGGGGCACCTCGCCCGCCACACCGGAGGTGCCGTGCGCTGGGCCGAGCGGCTGGTGGCCACGGGGGCCACGGCGGACGTCCCGGAGGAGGAGATCCCGGGTATTCACGGCCCGGAGGGTGACGATCCCGCTGCCCTGGACGCCTGGCTCGCCGAGACCGCCGAGCTGGCCGGGAAGACGTTCCCCGCCGCGCGGGCCGATACTCCGGTGTGGACCTGGGCAGAGCCGCAGGTTGCCGGGTTCTGGGCGCGGCGCATGACGCATGAGGTAGCTGTTCACCGGGCGGACGCGGCGATCGCTGCGGGGGTTCCGTACGAGGTCGATCCTGACGTGGCCGTCGACGCGATCGACGAGTGGCTGGAGATCGTGCGGTATGTGCAGCGGACTGAACCGGAGGACAAAGCCGCCGAGTTGCGTGGTGCGGGGCGCAGCATTCATCTGCATGCGACCGATGCGGCGCCGGAGCTGAATGCCGAGTGGGTCATCGAGTTCGGGGATGACGGGTTCGCGTGGCGGCGGGGGCACGAGAAGGCGGACGTTGCTCTGCGGGGGCCGCTTACTGAGGTGTTGCTTGCGTTCTATCGGCGGCGGTCGTTGGACAGCGGGGCTGTCGAGGTGCTGGGGGAGCGGGGGCTGCTGGAGTTCTGGTTGGAGCGGGCTTCGTTCGAGTGAGTTATCCCCAACCCCGCCCCTTCCCGAAAACCCGCTCGGCGCGGGAGCCTTGGCTGCCGTCATCACCGGCTCCGCCGAGTTCGTCCTCAAGCGCCGGACGGGCTGGAGGGGTGGTGCGCTGCGGCCTTGGTTGCCGTCATCACCGGCTCCGCCGAGCTCGTCCTCAAGCGCCGGACCGGCTGACGGGTCAGCCGGTCGCGATGGATGTCAGGGCGGCCGGTGCCTCCTCCACCGAGTCCACCAGCGCGATCCTCGACTCCATCGACCTGCCCCGCGCCAGCGCCTGCAGCAAGGGCCAGGCCGGGAGTCGGGTCGTCCAGTGGGCCTCGTTCACCAGGATCATGGGTGCCGGTTCGCCTCGGGACTCGTAGTAGTTCGGGGTTGCCGCGTCGAAGATTTCCTGGAGTGTTCCCGCCGCGCCGGGGAGGAAGATCACGCCCGCGTTCGAGCGCGCCAGGAGGCCGTCCTCGCGGGTGGCGTTGGCGAAGTACTTGGCCAGGTGCGTGGCGAAGGCGTTCGGCGGCTCGTGGCCGTAGAACCAGGTGGGGATGCCCACCGACGAACCGCCGGACGGCCAGCGCTCGCGGACGTCGAACGCCGCCCGCGCCCACTCGGTGATCGAGGGGGTGAAGGACGGTGCCTTGGCGAGGAGTTCGAGCGCCTCGTCCAGCATCTCGTCGCGGAAGACGGACGCGTACGCGCCCAGGTTCGCCGCCTCCATCGCGCCGGGGCCGCCGCCCGTGGCGACCGTGAACCCCGCGCGGGCGAGTGAGCGGCCGAGACGGGCCGCGCCCTCGTACGCCTCCGTGCCGCGGGCCATCGCGTGGCCGCCCATGACGCCCACCACCCGCGCGCTGACGAGCAGTTCGTCGAGGGCGTCGGAGATCGAGTCGTCGTGGATCGCGCGGAGCATCGAGGAGAAGACGTCGCCGTCTGCCTTCGTCTCCTGGAACCAGGCGTAGGCGCGGGCGTCAGGAGTCGCCTCGTATCCGCCCTCGGAGAGTCCCGCGAAGAGCTCGGTCGGCGTGTAGAGCAGGCCGCGGTACGGGTCGAACGGCAGGCCGGGGACGGGCGGGAACACCAGCGCCCCGGCGGTCCGCATCGCGTCCACCGCGGCCTGGTCCATCGGGCACCCGAGGAACACCGCGCCCGTGGCGTCGCAGGCCGCCAACGCGGACGTACGCTCCGTCAGGTCTATGGCCTGGACACGGCACCCGGCGAGCGAGCCGCTCGCGGCGATCTCGTCGAACTCCTCGAGCGACTCGATCTCGCGGTCGCCGCCCGGGAGTCGGGGGGAGGGCCTGGGGGCGAATGCGGGTTCGGGAGTCGGCTGCATCCGCCCATGCTAAGCAGGCCGCGGCGGGCTTCGGTCGTCAGCCCGGATGTACCTCGGGTCTCAGCCCTGGACCACCTCTTGTCTCAGCCCTGGACTACCTCGGGTCTCAGGTCTCAGCCCTGGACCTCGGACTCGTCCATCCACATGATTTCCCAGGTGTGGCCGTCCAGGTCGTCGAAGGCGCGGCCGTACATCATGCCGAAGTCCTGCGTCCTGCCCGCCGTGCCACCCGCCGCCACCGCCTTGTCGACCAGCTCGTCGACCTTGTCGCGGCTCTCGGCGCTCAGACAGAGCAGCGTCTCGCTGGTCGTCGTCGAGTCAGCGATCGTCTTCTTCGTGAAGTCCTGGTAGCGCGGCTTGCTCAGCAGCATCGCGATGATCGTGTCGCTGATCACGACGCAGGCGCAGTCGTCCGTCGAGAACTGCGGGTTGATCGTGTAGCCGAGCTCCGTGAAGAACTTCTTCGAGGTGTCGACGTCGTTCACGGCGAGGTTCACGAAGATCATCTGCTGGTACATGGGGTGTCTCCCGTTGCGGTGAGGTCTGCGGTGAAGTTCTGCGTGGCGCGTGCGTTCCGTGCCTTACGGACGGGTAGACGTGCGGCCGACGCGGAACTCATCGCCCATCGCGGATTTTCTTCCCGCGACTTCGACGACAGCTCCTCAGCCCGCGAGCGGCATCGCGGCCAGTTCCGCGACCACCCAGGTCAGCGGCCCGAACACGGCAGCGAGCACGCCCGCCCGCAGCGCCGCGGTGCCGCGCAGCATCGAGGCGGGCGCCCCGAGCTGGAGCAGCGCGGACGTCGTCTCCGAGCGCGCGTGCTTGGCCTCGACCGCGGCCGTGGCCAGCGTGAGGACCGCGCAGCCCGCGACGAGCAGCGAGCCGAGCGTGGTCAGCGGGCCGACCGCGGGCCGGTCGCCGGAGTAGAGCGTGAGCGCCGCGTACGCCCCTGAGCCCACCACGCAGAGCACCCCTAGGGGCCGCCCGATCCGCCGGGCCTCCTCCTGTAGCCCGCGCCCGGCGAGCAGCCGCATCGCTCCGGGCCTGGCCGCCTGCAGGATCCGGCCGCACAGATACGTGAGGCCGGGGGCCGCGAGCATGAGGCCGATCGCCGTGAGCGTCCATCCGGCGAGCACACCCGTGGGGCTGCCGGTCAGACCGCCCGGCATCGTGAGGTCCGATGAACCGGAGGAGCGGCTCGCGTACGTCTCGACGGCGAGGCCGGCCGCCAGGAGCGCGACCCCCCAGGGCAGTCCGCTCGGCGGTGCGACGGGAGCGTCGGGCCGCGGGGTTTCGTCCTGCTCGTCGGCGCGCTTCGGGGCCCGGGGCCGCAGTACGGCCGCGCTGGCCGCGGAGGCGATCAACGGGACCAGGGCGAGCAGGGTGAGCGCGGCCGGGAGGGGCAACGGGTAATCGGCGGCGAGCAGTTCGGCTGCGGCGCCGTCGAACGGCAGGCCCGTCAGGTCGCCGCGCAGGTGCAGGAAGAACAGGAGCGCCACCATCGAGCCGAGCGTGCACGCCACGGCCGTGGAGATCGCGGCGAGCACGGTGAGCTTGGCCGGGCCGAGCCCCACCGCGGAGAGCCCGGAGCGTGGCCGGGTCGCCGGATCGGTGCGCGCGACGGTGACGGCGAAGTACACGGTGGCGGCGATCGGCGCGACGCACCAGGCGAGCCGCATCAGGGCCCCGCCGGACGCGTCCGGGTGCCCCATCGCGTATCCCAGGGTGCACAGCAGCAGGAATCCGGTGCCGGCCGACGCGGCGGCCACGAGCAGTCGGCGCAGCTGGACCAGGGGATGGGCCCCGCGGGCTAGACGGAGAGCGAGCACGCGGCCCGGCCTTCCGCGTCGTCGGAATCACCCTCGGCGGGGGCAGGGGCGGGAGCGCCGCCCTCATCCGAGCCGCCGACCTCCGTCGCGAGCTCGCCTGACCCCGGCAGGTGCACCGTGTTCACGCGCCTTCCGTCGAGCAGAGTGACCGTCCGGTCGGCGAGGGCGGCGACCTCCGCGTCGTGCGTGGCCAGGACGACGGTGATGCCGTGCGAGCGGGCCGCGGTCGTCAGCGTACGAAGGACGTGGGCGCGGTCGGCGCGGTGCAGCGGCGCGGTCGGCTCGTCGGCGAAGATCACGGAGGGCATGGTGACCAGGGCGCGGGCGATGGCGATGCGCTGGCGCTGGGCCTGCAGCAGTGCGTGCGGCCGTTTGCGGGCGCAGTCACCGATGTCGAGGCGGTCGAGCCACTCCTGGGCCGTGGTCTTCGATACGCGGTGCGAGGCGCCGCGCAGCATCAGCGGCATCGCGACGTTCTCCCAGCCCGTGAGCTCGGGCACGAGGTGCGGCTCCGGGTCGATCCAGCCGAAGCGGTCGCGGCGCAGACGCTCGCGGACCGCCGGTCCCATCGTGTGCACCGGCGCGCTGTTGAACCAGACCTCGCCCTGCTCGGGCAGGAGTTGGCCGGAGAGGCAGCGCAGGAGCGTGGTCTTGCCGCTGCCGCGTGGGCCGGTGACGGCGAGGATCTCGCCCTCCCGGACACCGAGCGATACGCCGGTGAGCGCGGGCGATCCGTTGTGTGTGACGTGCAGGGCGCGTGCCCACAGCACGTCGTTGTCCGGCGGAGCCACCATCACGTACACCTCGGTTCAGATCAGTTTGCCTCCCCCGTACGGGGGAACGAAGGCGGGGCCGATCGGTCACTGGGCACGCTAGGGATCCAGGCCGCGATGCCTGGAAACGACGCGGCCCGGGGGCGCCCGTTCTCACTCGAACGGGCGCCCCCGGGGCCGGTGTTGATCACTCGATCACACTATGGGTCCCGGAGGGGGCCCCAGGGATCAGAGCTTCGTCCAGGCCTCCGTGAGGACCTGGCGCAGGATGCCCTCGATCTCGTCGAAGGTCTCCTGGGTGGAGATCAGCGGCGGGGCGAGCTGGACGACCGGGTCGCCACGGTCGTCGGCGC
This sequence comes from Streptomyces sp. A18, assembly GCF_059026065.1. NCBI lineage: Bacteria > Bacillati > Actinomycetota > Actinomycetes > Kitasatosporales > Streptomycetaceae > Streptomyces > Streptomyces sp. A18. The sequence continues at coordinate 89,142 of NZ_JBWLKL010000023.1, forward strand.
GGCAGTACAGGCCGTTCTCGTACAGCGCCTTGGAGAGGAAGCCGTACAGGACGCGCTCGGTCTCCTCGTCGTTGAACGTCTCCTTGGTGGCCTTGTCCTTCACGAGCTCGATGCCGTAGAAGAAGCCGTTGCCGCGGACGTCGCCGACTATCGGCAGGTCGTGCAGCTTGCGGAGGGTCTGGTAGAACGCGTCCTCGTTGTCGAGGACGTGCTGGTTGAGACCCTCCTTCTCGAAGATGTCGAGGTTGGCGATGCCGACCGCGGCCGAGACCGGGTGGCCGCCGAAGGTGTAGCCGTGCAGGAAGGTGTTGTCACCCTTGTAGAACGGCTCGGCGAGCTTGTCCGAGATGATGCAGGCGCCGATCGGGGAGTAGCCCGAGGTCATGCCCTTGGCGCAGGTGATCATGTCCGGGACGTAGTCGAACTTGTCACAGGCGAACATCGTGCCGAGTCGGCCGAAGGAGCAGATGACCTCGTCCGAGACGAGCAGCACGTCGTACTTGTCGCAGATCTCGCGCACCCGCTGGAAGTACCCGGGCGGGGGCGGGAAGCAGCCGCCGGCGTTCTGCACCGGCTCCAGGAACACGGCGGCGACCGTGTCGGGGCCCTCGAAGAGGATCTCCTGCTCGATCTGGTCGGCGGCCCAGCGGCCGAAGGCCACCGGGTCGTCGCCGTGGATCGGGGCGCGGTAGATGTTCGTGTTCGGCACCTTGTGCGCGCCCGGGACGAGCGGCTCGAAGGGGGCCTTGAGGGCGGGCAGGCCGGTGATGGACAGGGCGCCCTGCGGGGTGCCGTGGTAGGCGACCGCGCGGGAGATGACCTTGTACTTCGTGTGGTTGCCGGTGAGCTTGTGGTACTGCTTCGCCAGCTTCCACGCGGTCTCGACGGCCTCGCCGCCACCGGTGGTGAAGAAGACCTTGTTGAGGTCGCCCGGCGCGTAGTTCGCCAGACGTTCCGCCAGCTCGACGGCCTTCGGGTGGGCGTAGCTCCACACCGGGAAGAAGGCCAGCTCCTGAGCCTGCTTGTAGGCGGTCTCGGCGAGCTCGTGACGACCGTGTCCGGCGTTGACCACGAAGAGGCCGGAGAGGCCGTCGAGGTACTTCTTGCCCTTGTCGTCGTAGATGTAGGTGCCTTCGCCACGCACGATGGTGGGCACGGGTGCGTTCTCGTAGTCCGACATGCGGGTGAAGTGCATCCACAAGTGGTCGTACGCGGTTCGGCTGAGGTCCTTGCTCACGGCTATCGGGTTCCCCACATATAGGTCTGCTTCTTGAGCTTCAGATAGACGAAGCTCTCGGTGGAGCGCACGCCGGGGAGGGCGCGGATGCGCTTGTTGATCACGTCGAGAAGGTGGTCGTCGTCCTCACAGACGACCTCCACCATCAGGTCGAAGGAGCCCGCGGTCATCACCACGTACTCACACTCGGCCATGGCCGTCAGCGCTTCCGCGACGGGATCCAGGTCGCCCTCGACGTTGATGCCGACCATCGCCTGCCGTCGGAATCCCACGGTGAGCGGGTCCGTGACGGCGACGATCTGCATGACGCCCTGGTCGAGCAGCTTCTGGACGCGTTGGCGCACGGCCGCTTCGGAAAGGCCCACGGCCTTGCCGATGGCGGCGTACGGACGGCGTCCGTCCTCCTGAAGCTGTTCGATGATCGCCAGGGAGACGGCGTCGATGGACGAAGAACCGTTCCCGTGTCGGGAACTGCTGGAATCTGCGCTGCGACTGGCCACGACCCCATGGTGCACAGGACTCGACAGTTCCGCAAGGCCAGATCGATGAAATTCGTTGTCTGGAGCTTCGATCGTCACGGATTTCGCAGTTCTGGGCCTCCGGGTATGTTGAAAGCGTCGGTACACCGACTAGGGTGGGTGTCTCATCCACTGGACATCTGACTGGAGGGCCGGAAGTGACCACCGAGCTGCGCCGTCTGCGTAACTACATCAACGGCGAATTCCGGGACGCCGCCGACGGGCGGACCACCGAGGTCGTCAACCCGGCCAACGGCGAGTCCTACGCCACCGCGCCCCTGTCGGGGCAGGCCGACGTGGACGCCGCCATGGAGGCCGCCGCCGCCGCGTTCCCCGCCTGGCGTGACCTGACGCCCGCCGAGCGCCAGAAGGCCCTGCTGAAGATCGCCGACGCCTTCGAGGAGCGCGCCGAGGAGCTCATCGCGGCCGAGGTCGAGAACACGGGCAAGCCGACCGGGCTCACGCGGTCCGAGGAAATCCCGCCCATGGTCGACCAGATCCGCTTCTTCGCGGGTGCGGCCCGCATGCTCGAAGGCCGCGCGGCCGGCGAGTACATGGAGGGTCTGACCTCCATCATCCGCCGCGAGCCGATCGGCGTCTGCGCGCAGGTCGCGCCCTGGAACTACCCGATGATGATGGGCGTATGGAAGTTCGCCCCGGCGCTCGCCGCGGGCAACACCGTCGTCCTCAAGCCCTCGGACACGACCCCCGCGTCGACCGTCCTGATGGCCGAGATCATCGGCTCGATCGTCCCCAAGGGCGTCTTCAACGTCGTCTGCGGTGACCGCGACACCGGCCGCGCGATGGTCGAGCACAACACCCCGGCGATGGCCTCCATCACCGGCTCCGTGCGCGCCGGCATGCAGGTCGCCGAGTCCGCCTCCAAGGACCTCAAGCGGGTCCACCTGGAGCTGGGCGGCAAGGCCCCGGTCGTCGTCTTCGAGGACGCCGACATCGCCAAGGCCGTCGAGGACATCTCCGTGGCGGGCTTCTTCAACGCGGGCCAGGACTGCACGGCCGCCACGCGCGTGCTCGTCCACGAGTCCATCCACGACGAGTTCGTCACCGCGCTCGCCAAGGCCGCGGCCGACACGAAGACCGGCCAGCCGGACGACGAGGACGTGCTCTTCGGCCCGCTCAACAACGCCAACCAGCTGAAGCAGGTCTCCGGCTTCATCGACCGCCTTCCGGCGCACGCCAAGGTCGAGGCGGGCGGCCAGCGGGTCGGCGAGAAGGGCTTCTTCTACGCCCCGACCGTCGTCTCGGGCCTCAAGCAGGACGACGAGATCATCCAGAACGAGGTCTTCGGCCCGGTCATCACCGTCCAGTCCTTCACGGACGAGGCGCAGGCCGTGTCGTACGCGAACGGCGTGGACTACGCCCTCGCCTCCTCGGTCTGGACGCAGAACCACGCGCGCGCCATGCGCATGTCGAAGGTCCTCGACTTCGGCTGCGTCTGGATCAACACGCACATCCCGCTGGTCGCGGAGATGCCGCACGGCGGCTTCAAGAAGTCCGGCTACGGCAAGGACCTTTCCGCGTACGGCTTCGACGACTACACGCGCATCAAGCACGTGATGACGTCGATCGAGGGCTGAGCCTCCTCGTCACTGGGCTAATGGGGATGCCCGGCTCGGCCGCCCCCGCGTACCGTCACGTACGCGGGGGCGGCTCCGTTGTGTGCTTCCTTCTTTCTCATCTCTGCAAAAGATCCGTAGCGCACGCACTCTCCGCCCCCGCCTTTTCCGTACCTACGGGGGTGGGACCTTCTGATGACGACGGCTGACGACCTCGCCGGGCTGCTGCTGCGCCGCCGGCAGAGTGTGTACGTTCCCGAAGGCGCCGGGCGGTCCGCCGAGAGCGATGCAGGCGTGGTCGTCCTCGAAGCCGAACTCGCCGATCGCGGGCACCTGTTGACCGCCCCGCTGCGCCGTGCGCTGACCGGACTCTCCGTCGCCGACCTCGCCGCGACCGGCATGAAGCTGCTCACCGACGTCGACGCGCTGATGGGCTCAGACCGTCACCATGCCCCGCTGTTCCAGCGCTTCCCCGACGAGGCCCCGTACCAGCACGCGTACGACCGCTACACCTCCCTCGTCGTCGCGCAGCTCGCCGCCCAGCCGCACCAGCCCTGCATGAACTGCGCGGGCACCAAGGCCCGCGTCCGGGCGCTCGCACCCTGCGCGCACCTGCTGTGCGACGACTGCCACCGCAAGGAGCTGGACACGGGCTGCTGCGACGAGTGCTGCGTCTGGTATGCCTGCCCCATCTGCGAGAACCGCTACGAGACGGACGGGCCCACCGACCCCTGGATCGACACCGGCGCGGGGCTCGGCGGTGACGGCGGTGAGGTCCTGCGCGCGCTGTGCCTGGCGGCTCCGGGCGACGCTTCCGCCGAACTCGCCGCCCTGCTTGCCCGCCGTACGCCCCTGAACCCCCAGGACCACGACGATCTGGTGCTGCTTCTGGGGTACGCGGATTTCGTTGACGCCGCCGACTGGCTTCCGGACGCGATTCCTCTGCGCGAGAGCAAGGCCCTCGCCCTCGCGCCGCTGCTGGATGTGCCGGGCGGGCGTGCCCTTTTGGGGCAGCACGTGGACACCGCCACCGACGTGCTGCGCATCCTCGTCGTACGTTCCGAAGGCGACCCCGATCTGCTCGAACTGCCGCGCCTGAGCGGGCTTCCGCGTCCCGTCCGCCGTGAACTCCTGGCCCTGCTCGACGGGTTCGACCTGCGGCGACTCGCCGAGGACATGGCCCGCCACCCGCGTGCCTGGAAGCGGGTCGGCGAAATCCTGCACCCCTTCGAGCAGGCCCACCGGCACGCACGCGTAGCGCTCGCCTTCGCCGTCCTGCGCGGGACCCGCATCGGCGACACCGCGCTCTCGGAGGTGCTGCTCACCGAGGCCGCACGCCACGAGGATGTCCGCATGGCAGGCGACCGGCTGCGGATCGTCACCTGGCAGGGGCGCGTCGAGGAGGCCATCGGCCGCTGGGACACCACGGCCGCGGCCGGGCTGCTGCGCGAACGCCCGGGTGAACTCCTGCGCCGACTGGACCTGTTGCTCGCCCGGTCGGGTTCGGCGACCCTGCCGGAGGCCGTGGGCGAGGCGCTCGCGGAGGCTCTGCCCCGCTCCGGACCCGGGCCGCTGCTCGGCGCGTACGGCCGCATGAAAGTCCGTTCCGTGCCGGGGCACCGCCGTGTGTTCTTCCCGCGCGGGCGCGTCACCCAGGCCTACGCGGTCAACGACGACCGCCCGCCGCTGCCGCCCCGGGTGGCCGGGCGTGCCGGTGAGCTGATCGAGGCGGAGGCCGTGCGGCGGCTGGCTTCTCGGGAGGGCGAGCGGTACGACGTGGCCGTCCTGGACGCCTCGCTGGCCGATCTGCCCGTGCCGTTCGCCGAGCGGGCGTCGGCGGCGTCGCTGGTCGCGGTGCCTCGGGGCAGCTCGCTGCCCATGCCCGCGGACAGCGAGACCGTACGGCTCTTCCTGCACTGGCTGCAGCCCAAGGGTATGCGCGTCGACCTCGACCTGTCCGTCGCTCTCTACGACGACCTGTGGCGCTTCATCGGCCTGTGCGACTACACGCACCTGACGTACGCGGGGGGCGCCGCCCGGCACTCCGGGGACCTGACATCGGCGCCCGCCCCGCACGGCGCCACCGAGTACCTGGACCTCGACCTGCCGCGCCTCGCCCACGTGGGGGTGCGCTTCGTCGTGCCCGCGGTCCTCTCGTACAACAACGTCCCCTTCGACGAACTCCCGGACGCCTTCGCGGGGTTCATGGCCGTGGAAGGCAAGGGGCGGGCCGTCTACGACCCGCGCACGGTCCGGCAGCGCTTCGACCTCGCGGGTGACGCCGCGCTGCGCGTGCCGATGATCGTCGACCTGCGGACGCGCCGCGCCTGGTGGGCCGACGTCACCCTCGCCACGGGCGACGGCAGCCACGACGTGTGGCGTTACCGCAAGCAGCTCGGGCGTATGGGCAACGACCTGCTCGACACCTTCCAGCCGTGCGGCCGGGCCACCCTGTGGGACCTCGCCTGCTGGACGGCGGCGGCCCGCACCGAAGGACCCGTGTACGTGCGTGGCCGTGGCCACGTCCTGTGGGGATACCGCCGGGGGGAGGACGAGCCGCGGGCGGACTTCGCGCTGCGCGTCCGCGACGGCTGGGAGCCGGACGCGTTGCGGGCGGAGCCAGGGCCGGAGCTGGCGGGCCGCCGGGCTCTTCTGGCGCTCCTGTACGGGGAGTTGGAGGGCACGGAGGGCGTCGCTTCCGGCACGGTGTACCGGCTCTACCCGGGTCCGGTGGACGCGGCGGCGCCGGAGCGGATCACCGCGGGGGACTTGGCGGGATGGCTTGCGCCGGGGTGAGCGGGGGCAGTGCGGCATCCGTTGACGGCATGCGGTGGCGGCATCTGGTGGCGGCATCCGTTGGCGGCCTCCGCTGATCGACAGGGTGTCGCTTCACGACCGCGCGGCTCGACGCAGCGTCCATTGCCTGTACGTGACACGCAGGCGCATGCTGCCGGGGTGCGAGCGAACCCCAGAGCAGCCTCCTCAATGTCCCGCCGGTCCCTGCTGCGTGCCATCGGCGGCGGGGCGGCCGTCAGCGCGCTCGCGGGCTGCGGCGTGCCCGCCGCGTACATCGCGCCCGGCGAGCGCGCGGCCGGGGACCGCTCCCGGCAGGACAAGACGCTGACGTTCGCCAACTGGCCGCTGTACATCGACACGGACGACGAGGACTCGACGAAGCGGCCCTCGCTCGACGCCTTCGAGAAGCGGACCGGCATCGACGTCCGCTACACGGAGGAGATCAACGACAACGACGAGTTCTTCGGCAAGATAAGCCCGTCCCTGATGAACCACCAGGAGACGGGCCGCGATCTGATCGTCATCAGCGACTGGATGTGCGCCCGCTTCGTACGCCTGGGCTGGGTGCAGGAGATGGACAGGACCCGGCAGCCGAACGTCACCAAGTACCTTGATCCGCTGCTGCGTTCACCGAGCTTCGACCCGGGCCGCAAACACACGGTGCCGTGGCAGTCGGGCATCACCGGCATCGCGTACAACAAGCGCGAGCTGGGCCGGGAGATCAAGCACGTGTCCGACCTGTGGGCCGACGACCTCAAGGGCCGGGTCACGCTGCTCTCCGGGCTCGACGAGTCGTTCGCGCTGCTGATGCAGGGCGACGGGGTCGACATCACGAAGTGGAAGGCCGACGACTTCGACCGGGTGTGCGACAGGGTGGAGAAGCTGGTGGCTTCGAAGCACATCCGCCGCTTCACGGGCAACGACTACATCAAGGACCTGTCGAGCGGTGACGTCCTGGCCTGCCAGGCCTACAGCGGTGACGTGATCCAACTCCAGGCGGACGACCCGGACATCGAGTTCGTCGTCCCCGAGGAGGGGGCGGAGCTGTGGGCGGAATCCCTGATGATCCCCAACCTGGCCCGCCACAAGCAGAACGCGGAACGGCTCATCGACTACTACTACGAGCCGGAGGTGGCCGCGGAGCTGGCCGCCTGGGTCAACTACGTCTGCCCGGTCCCTGCGGCCCGCGACATCCTCGCCTCGTCCAAGGACAAGGAACTGGCCGCGCTGGCCGATGACCCGCTGATCTTCCCGGACGACGCGATGCGGGGGCGGCTCGCGATCGCGCGGGACATCACGGCGGAGGAGCGGACGGAGTTCGCGAAGCGGTGGAACGCGATCGCGGGGCTGTAGGGGGGGCCGAAACAGGGCCGTCGTTTCGTTGATCAGATCTTTGAACACCCACGAGTCTCGCTGCGTTTCATAGGTAACTGCTCGGCGCAGCGCTCGGGCATCGCCAGGATCCGTACGACTTGCGGCCTTCCCCACGGCGGCCGCGGAAAAGGAACGAACGTGATGCCCAAGCGAATGGGTCTGCTCGCGGCGCTCGCCGCGCTGCCCGCCGGCCTCCTCACCGTCGCCGTCTCGTCCCCGGTGTTCGCGGCGGAGACCCCGGCCTTCCAGATCGACCTGGAGCAGCTGAACGGCTCCGGCTCCACGGGAACGGCCCTCCTGAGCCTGCGCGGCAACGCGCTGACCGTGTGGATCAAGTCCGAGGGTCTGGTGCCAGGACAGCCATCGGCGCAGCACCTGCACGGGTCCACCGACGGGCACGACTTCCAGTGCCCGGACGGCGGCGACGACACGAACGGCGACGGCATCCTCGACAACACCGAGGCCACCGTCCACTACGGCGACATCAACATCTCGCTGACCGAGTCCGGCGGCACCGACGCGGGCAGCGGCCTCGCCGTGGACCGGATGCCGGTGGCCGACGCGCAGGGCAAGGTCTCCTACAAGCGGACCATCACCGTCGGTCAGGACGTGGTGGACCAGATCAAGGACCTGCACATCGTGCAGCACGGCGTCGACCGCAACGACAACGGCAAGTACGACTTCGAGGGCGCCGGCAAGAGCGAACTCGACCCGAAGCTCCCCCAGGAGGCCACCGCCCCGACCAACTGCGGTGTGGTCAAGGGCGCTGCGGTCGGTTCCGTCCCCGTCGGCGGGGTCGAGACCGGCAGCGGTGCCGCCGATGACGGGATGTCCACCGGTGGCGTGGTCGGTACCGCCGGGGCCGCGGCAGTGACGGCCGCCGGTCTCGTGCTGCTCGCGCGGCGGAGGACGGCGGCCGGAGCCGAGGCGACCGTCGCGGTCGTGAAGACCGGGGAGGCCGCGTGAGCCGCTCGGTCCGGAGGGCGTGGGCGGGGGTGCGGCATGCCTCCGCCGCCGCGGTCGCCGCCGTCGCGGCGGCCTTGGTGCTCAGCGCCTGCGCGGGGCAGGACAGCGGCACGGATACGGCCGCTTCGTCGGCGGCTCCGCGGCAGGGCGCGGAGGGTGGCCGGACGCCGACGGCCGGGGCGGAGCCGGGAGCGGAACCGGAGTCGGGGTCGGGGTCCGACCAGGCCGCCACCGCCCTGGAGCGCTCGGTGCCCCAGCGCGTCGCCATCCCCTCCCTGGGCGTGTCGAGCGAGCTGGAGACGCTGGGGCAGGACAAGGACGGGGCGATGACGACACCGAAGAACCCCGACCTGGCGGGCTGGTACGAACCCGGTCCCACCCCTGGCTCCCAGGGCCCGGCAGTGATCGCCGGGCACGTGACCTGGAACGGCGCGGACGCCGTCTTCAAGGGGCTGAAGACGATGAAGGCCGGGGACACCATCGAGGTGACACGCGAGGACGGGAAGACCGCCACCTTCACGGTGGAGCGCGTCGAGGAGCACCCGAAGAAGAAGTTCCCCACCCTGGACGTCTACAAGAACATCGACCACGCGGGGCTGCGCCTGATCACCTGCGGCGGCGAGTTCGACGCGGACCGGAACTACTACCCCAACAACGTGACGGTCTTCGCGGACATGACGGGCGTCGCGTAGGCGGCCTGTGCGATCCGCTCGGCGACCGGGTTCATGTCCTTGCCCTTGGCGTCGGTCGCGTTGACCGAGTAGACGAGGGTCCGGGAGCCGTTCTCGGTGGAGGCGATCATGTTCGTGTAGCCGTATCGGGAGCCGGTCTTGAGCCAGATCACCTTGCCCTGGAACTCCATCCGCTGGAGCCCGGCACCGAACATGGCTTCCGGAACGCCCGGCGCCAGCTCGGGCAGCGTGAACATCTCCTTCAGCTGCGGCTGGGGCACGACCTCTCCGGCGAACAGCGCCTGCGTGAACACCTCCAGGTCGGCGGTGGACGAGATCATGTCGCCCGCCGCGAACCGGTCCGACTGGTTCCACTCCGTGACATCGACGAGGCGGGTGGTGCCGTCCGGCTGCTTCATGCTCTGGTAACCGCGGTTGTGCGGGCCGCGGATGCGGGGGTCGGCGCCGGGGAAGTAGGTGTCGCGGAGGTGGAGAGGGCGGAAGATCCGCCGAGCGGCCTGGTCGGCGTACGAGTCACCGGTGACGCGCTCGATCAGCAGGCCGAGCACGGTGTAGCCGATGTTGCGGTAGTGCTGCTCGTCGCCGGGGTCGTGCTCGGGACCCTTGGAGATGGCCGACGCGACGACCTTCCGCGGCTTCAACGTGTCGTAGCGATGGGCGTATTCGTCGTCGAAGCCGTCGCCCGACTTCAGGCCGCTGGTGTAGTTGAGGAGGCTGCGGACGGGGATGGGCTCGAACTGTTCCTGCTTCGGGAACAGCTCCGGCATGTAGTGCTGCACCGGCTTGTCGAGGTCCAGCTCGCCCTCCGCGGCCAGCTGCAGCGCCACGGCCGCGGTCACGATCTTGGTGATCGACCCGGCGCGGAACCGCCCGTGCGGGTCCGCTTTCCTGTCCGTCACCAGGTCGTGTACGCCGGAACTCCCGCGCCAGCTCCCGTCGGTGCCGCCTACGCGGACGAGGGCGGCGGTCGCGTCGGCATCCGGAAGCCCCTTGATCGCCTTGCGCAGGGCCTTGCCGTTGGGCGCGGAGTCCTGCACGGAAGCCGTCACGGCCGGGGTGCGCGCGTCCGCGAGGGCGGGGACGGTCGAGGCACCGGCGAAGCCGATGACGAGGGCGGCGGCGAGAGCAGTACGGGCACGGAACTGCACGGTGCGACTCCAGGGTGGGGTGGGCTGTGGTGTGGTGCTTCCCATCCTGGTGAGCGGCGGGGCGGGACGGATCCTCACTGCGGAGGGCGTGGGACCGGTGGCCCCTGAGGGGGCAACACCCATGTGCGTCAGGGGCGTTGGCGGGCTGTCCCCTAGGGGTGTCGGTTCGTGCCTCGGAGTGCGGCCGTCACTTCGCCATGAGCAGGATGACCAGCACGATGCCGACCAGCAGGGCGATGGTCAGCATGCGGCCCACGGGGTGCCGTGGATTGAGGCGGTGGCCGCGGTAGCCCCGTTCGTCGCGCTCGTACACGAAGAGCGGCTCTTCCCGCTTGTCGTCGTCGCTGTTCCCCATGGACCACAAGCTAGTTGAGGGACCGTCCGGCTACGAGGGTGCGCCGTCGGGCCGTGTCCGCAGGGCCTGCAGCGTGTCGACGCGGTTGGTCGTGATCGCGTCGACGCCGATGTCGATGAGACGGCGCATCGAGCGCTTCGTGTCGGGGGTCCAGGCCGAGACGAGCAGCCCCTGGCGCTGAACGTGTGCGGTCAGGTCGCGCTGGAGCAGCGAGAAACGGTAGTTGAGCCAGCGGGGCTTGATCGCGTCGAGCACGGCCTGGCGCGGCGGGGCGAGAGTCGTCCAGGTCAGGGCGATCTCGGCGGCGGGATCCGCCGCGCGCACCGCGAGCATCGTCCGGGCGCCCGCGCAGTAGTACGCACGCTCCGCCGCCCCGCAGTCGGCGATGGCGCCGACGACCGTGCGCACGGACTCCGGTGTCGCGCCCGGCAGATCGACCATGAGCCGGTGGCCGTCGGTCGCCGCGACCGCTTCCTCCAGGGTGGGTACGCCGCCTTCGGTGAGGCCGCGCACCTCGTCCGCGGAGAGCGTGGACAGGGGGCGGTCGAGGCCCCACAGCCGCTTGAGGGTCGCGTCGTGCAGCAGGACGGGGACGCCGTCACGGCTGAGGCGGACGTCGATCTCCACCGCGTCCGCGCCCAGGCCCAGCGCGGAGCGCAGGGACGGGAGGGTGTTCTCGCGGACGCGGTAGGGATCGCCTCGGTGGGCCACGGCTGTCACGGTGCGCATGGGCCCATTGTGGTGCCGACTCAGGGGGCGAGCCAGGCCTGCGTGTACGTGTCGATCTCCGCGACGAGCTTCGACTTGCCCGCCGGATCGAGGAACGACGCGTCGACGGCGTTCTTCGCCAGGGCCGCGATGCCCCGCTCGTCGAGGTCGAGAAGGCGGGCCGCGACCGCGTACTCGTTGTTGAGGTCGGTCCCGAACATGGGCGGGTCGTCGGAGTTGATGGTCACCGGTACCCCGGCGGCGACGAACTGCTTGATGGGGTGCTCGTCGAGGGTGGCGACGGCGCGGGTCGCGATGTTCGACGTCGGGCAGACCTCGAGCGGGATGTGGTGCTCCGCGAGGTGGGCGAGGAGCTTCGGGTCCTGCGCCGAGCTCGTGCCGTGGCCGATGCGCTCGGCGCGCAGGTCAGTGAGGGCGTCCCAGACGGTCCCGGGCCCCGTGGTCTCGCCCGCGTGCGGGACGGAGTGCAGGCCCGCCGCGATCGCGCGGTCGAAGTACGGCTTGAACTGCGGCCGCGGCACGCCGATCTCGGGCCCGCCGAGCCCGAAGGAGACCAGGCCCTCGGGGCGCAGCTTGTCAGTGGTCGCGAGCCGGAGCGTCTCCTCGGCGGATTCGAGCCCCGCCTCGCCGGGGATGTCGAAGCACCAGCGCAGTACGACGCCGAGCTCGTCCTCGGCCGCCTTGCGGGCGTCTTCTATGGCGTCCATGAAGGCGCGGTCGTCGATGCCGCGGCGCACGGAGCTGTAGGGGGTGACGGTCAGCTCCGCGTAGCGGATGTTCTGCCGGGCCATGTCGCGGGCGACTTCGTACGTGAGCAGGCGTACGTCGTCCGCGGTGCGGACCAGGTCCACGACCGAGAGGTACACCTGGATGAAGTGGGCGAAGTCCGTGAACTGGAAGTAGTCGGTGAGGGCCTCTACGTCCGTGGGCACCTTGGAGTCGGGGTGGCGGGCGGAGAGGGCCGAGACGATGCGGGGGGATGCCGAGCCGACGTGGTGCACATGCAGTTCCGCCTTGGGCAGTCCGGCGATGAAGGCATGCGGGTCGCGTGCGTCGCGTGGCTCACGGGTGCTGGTCGGATCGGTCACGGTTTCCTCCCCAGGAACGGAAATGATCGGCTGATCGATGGGTCGGGGATCATCGTAGGCGGCGTGCCTGCGGCCGGGGGCAATGGCCGTAGCATGACGGAACGTACGAAAGAGGTGACGGCGCATGTCCCAGGGTTCGGGGGAGTCGGGTACGTCCGAGGGGCGGGACCCTTGGGCTCCGCCGGAGGACGAGGTCCCGCCGGGGCGTGGGGCTGCCGGGGTGCCCTCGGGGCCGGTGCCGCTGGAGAAGCGGGATCCGTGGGCGGCGCCGCCCACGCGCGAGCAGGCGGGGCAGGCGGGGCAGCCGTCGCCCTTCGCGGCTCCGCAGGGTCCGCCTCCGGCGGGTGCGGGCCAGGGTGAGCCGGTGCCGCCGCCTCCGATCGGGCCTGAGGGGCCTGGGCAGGTGCCGTACGGGTACCCCGGGTACTCCGCCGGCTACTCCGGCTACGCCGGTCATCCGGGCTACCAGGGGCATCAGGGCTACCCCGGATATCCCGGATATCCCGGTTACCCCGGTTATGCCGGCTATCCGGGCCACCAGGGGCAGGGCCCTCCCGGGTACGGCTGGCCCGCGATGCCGATGGGCCCCTCCAACGGGATGGGTGTGACCGCCCTCGTCCTCGGGATCATCTCGGCCGTCGGCTTCTGCCTGTGGCCCCTGGCGATCGTGCTCGGCATCCTCGCGATCATCTTCGGATCGATCGGCCGCGGCAAGGCGGGGCGCGGGGAGGCGACCAACCCCGGTCAGGCCCTGGCCGGGATCATCTGCGGTGCGGGGGGCATCGTGCTGGGGGTCGGGCTCCTGGTCGCGCTGATCGTCGGCGCCTAGGAGTGTCCTGAGCGGCCGAGGCCGCTGCCGCTGCCTAAGCCGAGCGCAAGCGATCCCGCGCCTCCATCAACGCGAAGCCCAGCAGATTGAGCCCCCGCCACCTCGCCGGATCCTGCGCCCGCTCGTCGTCGGCCGCCAGGCCAATGCCCCAGATGCGGTCCATCGGGCTCGCCTCGACCAGTACCCGGGACCCCGTCCCGACCAGGAAAGAGCGCAGCGCTTCGGTCGACGTGAACTTGTGGACGCTGCCTTCCACCACGATCCCGAAGCGCTCCCGCTCCCATATCGCCTCGTCGAAGCCCCGGACCAGGCGCCCCTTCTTCTTCGCCTCCGCGGGCGTACGCGCGGCGAGGACCGCCGCCTCCGCCTCCGCGTCGGAGAAGAGCCGGGCCTTGGCGGCCATCATCCAGTGCTCCGCCGTCCCGTACTCCACGCCGTCCACCGTGAACGGCGACTGCCACCACTGGCTGAAGCAGCTCGCGCCGAGCGTCCCGTCACGGCGTGGTGTGTGCCCCCAGAAGTGCAGATACTTGACCCGCCCTCCCGTCTCCCGCCCTTCCAAGGCCGCGCTGCGCGCCTCCTCCTTTTCCGCGCGCACCGCGCGTACCAGCGCATCCACCGAGTCGATCTTCGTCATGCACGCGATCTTGGCACGCACCACTGACATTCCGTCCTGGGTTTTCCAGGACGACTCGACACCTGGTCGACAGATTCCGTCGCGTAACCAAAAGGCAACAACGGAATCACTTGTTGGGGGACCGCTGCTCTGTCAGGATCGGCACTCAAATCGATCTGGAGCTACGCCGACCCCCTGGGACGGGGGCGACGGCGGAGGAGAGCGTCATGCACAACTTCCAGGCGCAGGACCACTTCGCGGACGGCGCCCAGTACATCGCCGGACGGCTGACCAAGGGCACATCGGGCCGCACCCACGCCGTCGTCGACCCGGCCACCGGCGACGAGGTCCACCGCTACGAACTCGCGGGCGAGAAGGACGTGGACGCCGCTGTCGCCGCCGCCGCGCACGCCTTCCCCGAGTGGGCGGGCGCCACCCCCGGCGAGCGCTCCGACGCCATGCACCGCTTCGCCGGCGTACTGGCCGAGCGCGCGGAGGAGTTCGCGCAGGCCGAGTCGCTCCAGTGCGGCAAGCCCATCAAGCTCAGCCGGGAGTTCGACGTACCGGGCACCGTCGACAACGCGTCCTTCTTCGCGGGAGCGGCACGGCATCTCCAGGGCCAGTCGGCCGGTGAGTACTCCGGCGACCACACCTCGTACGTACGGCGTGAGCCCATCGGGGTCGTCGGCTCCATCGCCCCCTGGAACTACCCCCTCCAGATGGCCGCCTGGAAGGTCCTCCCGGCCATCGCCGCGGGCAACACGATCGTCCTCAAGCCCGCCGAACTCACCCCCTTCACCTCGCTCCTCTTCGCGCAGGCCGCCACCGAGGCGGGCATCCCGGACGGCGTCGTCAACATCGTCAGCGGGGCCGGGCGCGACGCGGGCGAGCGGCTCGTGGGCCACCCTGACGTCGCCATGACCTCCTTCACCGGGTCCACCGGCGTCGGCAAGCGCGTCGCCGAGATCGCCACATCCACCGTGAAGCGGCTGCACCTGGAGCTCGGCGGCAAGGCGCCGTTCGTCGTCTTCGACGACGCCGACCTCGAGGCCGCCGTGCACGGCGCGGTCGCCGGCGCGCTCATCAACACCGGTCAGGACTGCACGGCCGCCACGCGCGCGTACGTCCAACGGCCGCTGTACGACGCCTTCGTGGACGGCGTCGCCGCCCTCATGGAGACCGTCCGGCTCGGTGACCCCTTCGCCGAGGACACCGACCTGGGGCCGCTCATCTCGCACGTCCACCGCGACCGCGTCGCCGGTTTCGTCGACCGGGCACGCTCCTACGCGCGCGTGGTCACCGGCGGCGAGGCGCTCGACCACCCCGGCGCCTTCTACAGGCCCACCCTCATCGCCGACGCCGCGCAGGACAGCGAGATCGTGCAGGCCGAGATCTTCGGTCCCGTGCTCGTGGTGCTGCCGTTCGACTCCGACGAGGAAGGCATCCGGCTCGCGAACGACACCCCCTACGGCCTTGCCGCGTCCGCCTGGAGCCGAGACGTGTTCCGCGCCAACCGCGCGACCCGTGAGATCAAGGCGGGCTGCGTGTGGGTCAACGACCACATCCCGATCCTCAGCGAGATGCCGCACGGCGGGTACAAGGCCTCCGGCTACGGAAAGGACATGTCCGCCTACTCCTTCGAGGAGTACACCCAGATCAAGCACGTCATGTTCGACAACACCGCGGTCGTCCGCAAGGACTGGCACCGCACCGTCTTCGGGGACCGATAGCCGACAGCTGGAGGGCCGCCCGACCAGCGGTCGTCCATCCTCCCGAAAGGGCAACCAAGCGCATGGAGCAGTACGAGCCCGACTCCCTCTCCCCGGCCCAACTGGCCGCCATGCACCGCAGCTTCAGGAACGGCAGGGCCGCCCTCACCCGCCGCTCCCTGCTGCGCGCCTCCGCCACTGGCGCGTTCGCCGTCGGCGGCCTCGGTGCGCTCAGCGCCTGCGGGATCCCGGCAGCGAGCAAGGGCCAGGGCGACGTCTCGTCCGAGGACCACTCGGCCAAGGAGAAGCAGATCAACTTCTCCAACTGGACCGAGTACATGGACGTCGACGACGATGAACGCCGCCCCACCCTGGACGCGTTCACCAAGCGCACCGGGATCAAGGTCAAGTACACCGAGGACATCAACGACAACGTCGAGTTCTTCGGGAAGATCAAGCCGCAGCTCGCGGCGGGCCAGGACACCGGCCGCGACCTCATCTGCGTCACGGACTGGCTCGCGGCCCGGCTCATCCGCTTCGGCTGGGTCCAGAAACTGGACCCGGCCAACCTGCCGCACGCGTACACCAACCTGGCCGCCCAGTTCCGCGACCCGGACTGGGACCCCGGAAGGGCCTACTCGTACCCCTGGACCGGCATCTCCACGGTCATCGCGTACAACAAGAAGGCGACCGACGGCGAGGACATCACCTCGGTGTCGCAGCTCCTGGACAACCCCAAGCTCAAGGGGCGCGTCGGCTTCCTCTCCGAGATGCGCGACAGCGTCGGCATGACGCTCATCGACATGGGCAAGGACCCGGCGAAGTTCACCGACGACGACTTCGACGCGGCCATCGCCCGCCTCCAGAAGGCCGTCGACAAGAAGCAGATCCGCCGCTTCACGGGCAACGACTACACCGCGGACCTCGCCAAGGGCGACATCGCGGCATGTCTGGGCTGGGCGGGCGACATCGTCCAGCTGCAGGCCGACAACCCCGACATCGACTTCCACATCCCGGACCAGGGCTACATCACGTCCACGGACAACCTGCTCGTCCCGAACAAGGCGCGCCACAAGCGCAACGCCGAGCGGCTCATCGACTACTACTACGAGCCGGAGCCCGCCGCACGCCTCGCCGCGTACATCAACTACGTCTGCCCCGTGGACGGTGTGCGCCCCGAGCTCGCGAAGCTCGACAAGGACGCCGCGAACAACCCGCTGATCCTCCCGGACAAGGAGATGGCCGCGAAGTCCCGCGGGTTCCGCTCGCTGACGCCGAAGGAAGAGACGGCGTACGAGGAGAAGTTCGCCAAGCTGACCGGTTCCTAGGCGGCGCCCCCACGCCCCTTCGTAGTCCCCTTGTCTCCCCTCGACCCCCTGGACGCACCATGACGACTGCTACAGAACACGGCGGCGACGTCCGCCTCACCGGGATCAGCAAGACGTACGGCTCCTTCAAGGCCGTCCGCCCCCTCGACCTCACCGTGCCGCAGGGCTCCTTCTTCGCGCTGCTCGGCGCGTCCGGCTGTGGCAAGACCACCACGCTCCGCATGATCGCGGGCCTTGAGGAGCCCAGCTCGGGCACCGTGCACCTGGGCGAGCAGGACGTCACGGCGCTGCCGCCGTACAAGCGGCCCGTCAACACGGTCTTCCAGTCGTACGCGCTCTTCCCGCACCTCGAC
The DNA here is from genome assembly GCF_059026065.1 of Streptomyces sp. A18. Lineage (NCBI taxonomy): Bacteria > Bacillati > Actinomycetota > Actinomycetes > Kitasatosporales > Streptomycetaceae > Streptomyces > Streptomyces sp. A18. The sequence continues at coordinate 106,457 of NZ_JBWLKL010000023.1, forward strand.
ATCTTCGAGAACGTCGCCTTCGGCCTCCGCCGTCGCGGCATCAAGTCCGTTAAGGGCCAGGTCGGCGAGATGCTCGACCTCGTCCAGCTCGGCGAGCAGGCCCGCAAGAAGCCGCACCAGCTCTCCGGCGGCCAGCAGCAGCGCGTCGCCGTGGCCCGCGCCCTGATCAACCACCCCAAGGTGCTGCTCCTGGACGAGCCGCTCGGCGCCCTCGACCTCAAGCTGCGCCGCCAGATGCAGCTCGAACTCAAGCGCATCCAGACCGAGGTGGGCATCACGTTCATCCACGTCACGCACGACCAGGAGGAGGCCATGACGATGGCCGACCAGGTCGCGGTGATGAACGCGGGCCAGGTCGAACAGCTCGGCGCCCCCGCCGACCTCTACGAGAACCCCCGCACCACCTTCGTCGCCAACTTCCTCGGCACGTCGAACTTCATCGAGGCCGAGATCGCGGGCCGCAGCGGCGACGACCTCACCCTCAAGGCAGGCGACGGCAAGCTCACGCTGCCCGCCGCGCGATGTACGGCGCCCACCACCACGGGCGGCAAGGTCATCCTCGGCGTACGCCCCGAGAAGATCTCCCTCACGCACGCCGACGACGCGGGGCAGATCCCGGAGGGCCGCAACCGCATCACGGGCCGCATCGCCGACAGCAGCTTCATCGGCGTATCGACGCAGTACGTCATCAACAGCCCGCTCTGCGACGCGTTCGAGGTCTACGCCCAGAACATCGAGCGCGACACCCGCCTGGTCCCCGGCGTCCAGGTCGTCCTGCACTGGAACCCCGCGCACACCTTCGGCCTGGACGCCGCCCAGGACATCGAGGCGGGCGTCGAGAAGGTCGAGGAGGACGCCTCCGCATGACGACGACCCTCACCGAAGCGCCGCCGACCAAAGAGCCGGACGAGGCGCCCCGCAAGGTCCGCAAGCGAGGGCGCCTCGTCCCCTACTGGCTGCTTCTCCCCGGCATCCTCTGGCTCGTCGTGTTCTTCGCGCTCCCGCTGGTCTACCAGGCATCGACCTCCGTCCAGACGGGCTCCCTCGAAGACGGCTTCAAGGTCACCTGGCACTTCGCCACCTACTGGGACGCGCTGAGGGACTACTGGCCGCAGTTCCTGCGCTCGGTTACGTACGCGGGCGCCGCCACGATCCTGTGTCTGCTGCTCGGCTATCCGCTCGCATATCTGATCGCGTTCCGCGCGGGCCGCTGGCGCAATCTCATCCTGGTCCTGGTCATCGCGCCGTTCTTCACCAGTTTCCTCATCCGTACGCTGGCGTGGAAGACGATCCTCGCGGACGGTGGGCCCCTGGTGGGTGCCCTCAACTCGCTGCACGTCCTGGACGTCACCAGCTGGCTCGGCTGGACGGAGGGCGACCGGGTCCTCGCCACACCCCTGGCGGTGATCTGCGGACTCACGTACAACTTCCTGCCGTTCATGATCCTGCCGCTCTACACCTCCCTGGAGCGCATCGACGGCCGGCTGCACGAGGCGGCGGGCGACCTCTACGCGAAGCCGTCCACCACCTTCCGCAAGGTGACCTTCCCGCTCTCCATGCCGGGCGTCGTCTCCGGCACGCTGCTCACCTTCATTCCGGCGGCGGGCGACTACGTCAACGCGGATCTGCTCGGCTCCACCGACACCCGCATGGTCGGAAACGTCATCCAGACGCAATTCCTGCGCATTCTGGATTACCCGACGGCGGCGGCCCTCTCCTTCATCCTGATGGCGGCGATCCTCGTCATGGTCACGTTCTACATCCGTAAGTCCGGGACGGAGGATCTCGTCTGATGGCTGCCTTCTTCCGCTGGCTCCGCGGCAAATTCGTCGTCATCGCGGGTGTGCTGACGCTCGCGTATCTGCTGCTCCCGAACATCGTCGTGACGGTGTTCTCCTTCAACAAGCCGAAGGGGCGCTTCAATTACGCCTGGCAGGACTTCTCGCTCGACGCCTGGAAGGACCCCTGCGGCGTCGCCGACATGTGCGGCTCGCTCAGCCTGAGCCTGCAGATCGCGGCCTGGGCGACGATCGGCGCGACCGTGCTCGGCACGATGATCGCCTTCGCGCTGGTGCGCTACCGCTTCCGGGCGCGCGGCGCGGTCAGTTCGCTGATCTTCCTGCCGATGGCGATGCCCGAGGTCGTCATGGCCGCCTCGCTGCTCACGCTGTTCCTCAACATGGGCGCGCAGCTCGGCTTCTGGACGATTCTCATCGCCCACATCATGTTCTGCCTCAGCTTCGTGGTGACCGCCGTCAAGGCGCGCGTGATGTCCATGGACCCGCGCCTGGAACAGGCCGCACAGGACCTTTACGCGGGCCCCGTGCAGACCTTCGTCCGGGTCACGCTGCCGATCGCGGCACCTGGAATCGCGGCGGGCGCGCTGCTCGCCTTCGCGCTCTCCTTCGACGACTTCATCATCACGAATTTCAACGCGGGCTCCACCGTGACGTTCCCCATGTTCGTCTGGGGATCGGCACAGCGCGGTACGCCCGTGCAGATCAATGTCATCGGTACGGCGATGTTCCTGGTCGCCGTTCTCCTGGTGCTCGGCGGGATGATCGTCGGAAAGCGCCGCAACAAACAAGCTCGCTAGGAATTCTGAAGGAGTGGAAATCATGGCCCCAAGCGCCATGACCCGTTGGACCAAGTCCCTCTCCGACGCCCAGCCGGTCTCGTACTGGCTGGACGACCCGGGCAAGCCCCGCGCCGAACCCGCCCTCACCGGTGACGAGCAGTGCGACCTGTTGGTCGTCGGCGGCGGCTACAGCGGACTGTGGAACGCGCTCATCGCCAAGGAGCGCGACCCGCACACCGATGTGATCCTGGTCGAAGGCCGAGAGGCGGGCTGGGCCGCCTCAGGCCGCAACGGCGGCTTCTGCGCCGCGTCCCTCACGCACGGCATCTCGAACGGCCTGTCCCGCTGGCCCGGCGAGATCGCGAAGCTGGAGGAGCTGGGCGCCCGCAACCTCGACGAGATCGAGGCGGCCGTCAAGCGTTACTCCATCGACTGCGACTTCGAACGCACCGGTGAGATCGACGTGGCCACGGAGCCGCACCAGCTCGCCGAACTGCACGAGATGTACGAGGAGATGGCGGAGCACGGCCTCGCGGGCGGCTCCGAGCTGCTCGACGCGGACGCCGTGCGCGCCCACGTCGACTCGCCGACCTTCCTCGGCGGCCTCTGGGACCGCGATGGCGTCGCGATGCTCCACCCGGCGAAGCTCGCCTGGGGCCTCAAGCGCGCCTGCCTGGAGAAGGGCGTACGCGTCTACGAGCACACGCCCGCGCTCCAACTCGCCTCGTCCGGCGCGGGGATGGCCGTACGCACTCCGTACGGCCGGATCCGCGCCCGCCGGGTCGCGCTCGCCACGAACATCTTCCCGTCGCTGGTCAAGCGCGTGCGCGCGTACACCGTCCCGGTCTACGACTACGCGCTGATGACGGAGCCGCTGACCGAGGAGCAGCTGGCGGCCATCGGCTGGCGGAACCGCCAGGGCCTGGGCGACAGCGCCAATCAGTTCCACTACTTCCGGCTCTCCGCCGACAACCGCGTCCTGTGGGGCGGTTACGACGCGATCTATCCGTTCGGCGGCAAGCTGCGCGCCGAGCACGACGACCGCCCCGAGACGTACGCGAAGCTCGCGGGCCACTTCTTCACCTGCTTCCCGCAGTTGGAGGGGGTCAAGTTCACGCACGCGTGGGGCGGTGCGATCGACACGTGCTCGCGCTTCTCGGCGTTCTTCGGCACGGCCCACGCGGGGCGCGTCGCGTACGCGGCGGGATACACCGGCCTCGGCGTCGGGGCGACGCGCTTCGGGGCCGACGTCATGCTGGACCTGCTCTCCGGCGAGCGCACGGAGCGTACGTCCCTGGAGATGGTGCGCACGAAGCCGCTGCCGTTCCCGCCCGAGCCGTTCGCGTGGACGGGTGTGGCACTGACCAAGTGGTCGCTGGCCCGCGCGGACGAGAACGGCGGCAGGCGCAACCTGTGGCTGAAGACGATGGACAAGCTGGGCCTGGGCTTCGACAGCTGACCGGCTCGGTCGGTCGGCGGCTGTCGACTGTTCGTCAACAAGTTTCCGGAACCCGCGTAATGCTCCGGCCCGACCCCCCTCTCTCCTGTGACATGCACAGCTGGTCCACAGGAAAAGGGAGGTCCCGCCATGACTGGCTCGGAGGCGAAGTCGGCGGTCGAATGGCTCGTGTCGGTGGCGCCGGACCCGGACGCCTGCCGGTGGGAATGGGAGCGCAACCCCCTGGGGGTCGCGCTCCTTCCGGCGGGCAGGGTCTGGGACGTACTCATCCTTCCCGGCGAACTCGGCTACCCCACGCTTGACGTCCTGACCCGCTGCATCGACCGTCCGGGCCCGGTGCTCGCCGACTTCGGCGACTCCCGCATGGGGTTCTTCGTGCCGGCGGGCACGGTCTCGCGCTGGATCGGCACGGGCGTGCGCGGCGCGGGCCGCGGGACGTGGATCGTGGTCCCTTATCCGGGGCGTTCCACGGGCGGGGTCCGCTGGCTGGTCCCGCCCGACGGCTCGGGCACGCTGACGGATCCGGCACTCCTCGAACTCGCGATGCACGAGGCGGCGGCGCAGTTGGCGCCGCGGGAGGGGGAGTCGCCGAGTTCTTGACGGGGTCTTGACAACTGCATTGGTCTGGACCAAATTGAGCGGCCCACCCTCCAACCCCCCAATGCCCGGAGGAAGTCGTGGATCGTTCCTTGTCGCGTCACCTGAGATGTCTCACCGTGGCGGCCACGGCCTGCGCGCTCGCCGCGTCCGGCCTGCTCGCCGCCGAGGCCTCGGCGGGTCCTTCGACGGAGCCGAAGCCGAAGGCCGCCGCCGACCACGCCCTGGTCGGCTATCTGCACGCGAGCTTCGCCAACGGGTCCGGCTACACCCGGCTCGCGGACGTCCCCGACAGCTGGGACATCATCGACCTCGCCTTCGGCGAGCCGACATCGGCCACGTCCGGCGACATCCGCTTCAGCCTCTGTCCGCGGACCGAGTGTCCCGGCGTCGAGTCGAAGGAGGAGTTCAAGGCCGCGGTCAAGGCCAAGCAGGCGGCGGGCAAGAAGGTCCTGATCTCCATCGGCGGCCAGAACGGCCAGGTCCAGCTGACCACCACCCAGGCCCGCGACACCTTCGTCTCATCGGTCTCCGCGATCATCGACGAGTACGGACTCGACGGCCTGGACATCGACTTCGAGGGCCACTCCCTCTCGCTGAACGCCGACGACACCGACTTCAAGAACCCCACGACGCCCTCGATCGTGAACCTCATCGCGGCGGTCAAGACCCTCAAGTCCAAGTACGGCAGCGGCTTCACGCTCACGATGGCCCCCGAGACCTTCTTCGTGCAGCTCGGCTACCAGTTCTACGGAACGGGCAAGTGGGGCGGCCAGGACCCGCGCGCCGGCGCGTACCTGCCGGTCATCCACGCCCTGCGCGACGACCTCACGCTGCTGCACGTCCAGGACTACAACTCCGGCCCGATCATGGGCCTGGACAACCAGTACCACTCCATGGGCGGCGCGGACTTCCACATCGCGATGACCGACATGCTGCTCACCGGCTTCCCGGTGGCGGGGGACACGAACAACGTCTTCCCCGCGCTTCCCCCGGAGAAGGTGGCCATCGGCATGCCCGCCTCGACGAACGCGGGCAACGGCCACGTCCCCACGACGGAGGTCAACAAGTCCCTGGACTGCCTGACGAAGGGCACCAGCTGCGGCTCGTACAAGACGCACGGCACGTGGCCGGACCTGCGCGGCCTGATGACCTGGTCCATCAACTGGGATCGCCACAACAACTGGGAGTTCTCGAAGAACTTCGACGGCTACTTCGGCTGAGCCGTGTCCTCGTCGGTGGCGCGGTGCCCGTACCGCGCCACGACCAGGACCATCACCTGCAGCACCATCCCGAACAGGCACCAGCTGGCCACGACATCCAGCGGCCAGTGATACCCGCGGCGCACGAGCCCGAGCCCGACCCCGAAGTTCAACAGGCCGCAGGCGATGACCAGTTCACGCCGTGCATACGTGCCGCGCAGATAGGGCAGCACGAGCAGCGCCGCCCCGCCGTAGGCGACCATGGCGGTGGCGGTGTGGCCCGAGGGGTAATAGCCGCTGCCGTCCATGCCGGGCGGCCCTGTGCGGTCGATGAGCTCCTTGAGCGGGATCACGAGCACCGGGACGGCAGCCATGGCCACGACGGCGACGACTGGGGCCGTCCACCAGCGGTACGTACGGGCGCGACGCCCGCGCCATCCGGCGTAGGCGGCGGCGACGGCGAGGACCGGCGCGGCGACGGCGACCCCGCCCAGATCGGCGAGGAGCTCGGCGACGCCGTCCGGGATGCGGCTTCCGGTGATCCAGGGGCCGAGCCGCTCGTCCGCGTCGCGGAGGGGGCCGTCGGCGATCACTTGCCAGGTGATGAGCGCGAAGACGAACGCGCAGAGGCAGAAGAGGAAAATGGTCGGCCGCCCCGGAACAGGGGGGGTAGTTCCGAGGCGGCCGTCCTGACCGGTGTTCCGCACGCCCCGGGGGGTTTGGGGCGTGCGGCCATCCGATCGGTGAGGAGTTCCGGAGCCAGAAGCTCCGGGTGTGTGCGCGAGGGCACGACCAGGACGGGGCTGGGGAGGCTCCGCCCGGGTGTCGCCCACAGTTTCCTGTGGGCGGGGTGTTTCTCTCATCTGCAGAAACCGTACGTCAGGTGGTGACCGGCCGACAGGCGGAACGGCAACCCGTCATGGGGCTCGCACACGTTCTTCACATGCCCTGACGGTCGCCCCAGGTCACGGGCCTCGCACCGCGCGGGGCACACACACGTCGGGGCATATGCGGACGCATACGGAGCCGGGATCTTCCCCTTTTGGGGTGATCCCGGCTCCGGTGAGCGCTACCGCTCGTATGCGATCAGACGCGGGCGAACGCGGCCTCGATGATGTCCAGGCCCTCGTTCAGGAGGTCCTCGCCGATGACCAGCGGCGGCAGGAAGCGCAGGACGTTGCCGTACGTGCCGCAGGTGAGGACGAGCAGGCCCTCCGCGTGGCAGGCCTTGGCGAGCGCGGCCGTCGCCTCCGCGTTCGGCTCCTTCGTGGCGCGGTCCTTGACCAGCTCGATGGCGATCATGGCGCCGCGGCCACGGATGTCGCCGACGATGTCGTACTTCTCCGCGATGGCGGACAGGCGCGCCTTCATCGTCGCCTCGATGGCCTTCGCCTTGCCGTTGAGGTCGAGCTCCTTCATCGTCTCGATGGCACCGAGCGCACCGGCGCAGGCCACCGGGTTGCCGCCGTAGGTGCCGCCGAGGCCGCCGGAGTGCGCGGCGTCCATGATCTCGGCACGGCCTGTGACGGCGGCGAGCGGCAGACCACCCGCGATGCCCTTGGCGGTCGTGATCAGGTCGGGGACGATGCCCTCGTCCTCACACGCGAACCACTGGCCCGTGCGGCAGAAGCCGGACTGGATCTCGTCCGCGACGAAGACGATGCCGTTGTCGTTGGCGAACTTCACGATCGCGGGCAGGAAGCCCTTCGCGGGCTCGATGAAGCCGCCCTCGCCGAGCACCGGCTCGATGATGATCGCGGCGACGTTGTCCGCGCCGACCTGCTTGCTGATCTGGTCGATGGCCTGCTTGGCGGCCTCGGGTCCTGCGTTCTCCTCGCCCGTCGGCCAGCGGTAGCCGTAGGCCACCGGGACGCGGTAGACCTCGGGCGCGAACGGCCCGAAGCCGTTCTTGTACGGCATGTTCTTGCTGGTCAGCGCCATCGTGAGGTTCGTGCGGCCGTGGTAGCCGTGGTCGAAGACGACGACGGCCTGGCGCTTGGTGTGCGCACGGGCGATCTTGACGGCGTTTTCGACGGCCTCGGCGCCGGAGTTGAAGAGCGCGGACTTCTTCGCGTGGTCACCCGGCGTCAGCTCCGCGAGCTGCTCCGCCACGGCGACGTACCCCTCGTACGGCGTGACCATGAAACAGGTGTGGGTGAAGTCGGCGAGCTGCGCGCTCGCGCGGCGTACGACGGCTTCGGCGCTGGCACCGACGGACGTCACGGCGATGCCGGAGCCGAAGTCGATGAAGCGGTTGCCGTCGACGTCCTCGATGATGCCGCCACCCGCGCGCGCCGCGAACACAGGCAGCACGGAACCCACGCCACCGGCGACCGTGGCGGTACGGCGGGCCTGCAGCTCCTGAGACTTCGGCCCGGGGATGGCGGTGACGACGCGGCGCTCCTGCGGAAGTGCGGTCATGGGGTGCTCCTGGGGGTGGGGCGAGGCGGACGCTCGAATGCTTGCTTTCTTCGCAGGTTAGGGGCGGAGGGTGGGGGCGGGCATGCTCCACGGGGGAGTTGTTCGGCGTGGCGGTTGTCCGTGGTGGACATAGCGGCAGGGGCGGGGGGGAGGGGAGGGATGCGAGTGGCGGCAAAGGGGTCGGCCTTGTCGATGCCATGAACGTCGCGCTCGCTGCCGCCTTCCGGACCGCCGACATGCTGACCACCGACGGGTACTTCCGCATGATGCGCCCACTCACCGCGCATGGGGCCTTTCGTCTCCTGCCCGAAGACTTGTAGGGGTTCACGGCCGTCTCCCCGACGGCCGTGTCGGTGTCCTTGGGATCGGGCATCGAACGACCGTAGCCGGATTGATGTGTTCCGCCCAGCTCACGGAGGCCCTTGTGCCCGCCCGTTCCCGCAGGTCCCGGGCGCGTATGCGGTGAACTCCCCCTGTGGGGGCACTAGATTGACGGCTGAACAGGCAGGCCGGTAGGTCAGGGGGCAAGGTCCATGGACTCCGAAGGCACACACGACGCTCGCGGCACACACGCCACACCGGTGCCGCGCCCGGCGGCGCCTCCAGGCTCCGTCGGGCCGCGGGGTGTGCCGTCCGGCTCCGCCGGTGTGCCCGTCACGCCGCCGCGTCCCGTACGGGCGCCGGGGAGCGAGGCCGCGGGGGTTCCTGCGCAGCCGGACGGCTCCGCCTTCCTGACCTGGCTGCGCACGCCGCGGCCGGGCGCGCAGCCCGGGGTGTGGCGGTTCGGGCATAAGCCTCGGCCGGAGCAGGAGCCCGAGGTCACGCCGGTGCGTCAGCTCTTCAGCGGTGCGCTGATCGCGTTGCTCGTGGGGTGGCTGATCTGGTCGTTGCTGTGGAACGGCTATCTCGGCGGCTGGTGGGTCCTGCCGCTGGAACTGCTCCTGCCGGACTCGTGGATCAACACGCGCGACCGGATCGGCAACGCGGTCGTCTGGTACAGCTACTACACCCTCATCGCGTTCGCCATCATGTCCGGCGTCGGCAAGCTCGGCCGCTGGGACGAGATCTGGCGCCGCTACATCGCTCCCCGCTTCCGCCGCCCCGCCCCGCCGCAGCCGCCCCCCACCCCCGGCGAGGACCCCGCCCAGTGGCCCCAGCTCCGGGAAGCCGGCGCCGATGCCGCCGCCGAGCGGCTGGCCGCGGACGCGCGGGCCGGGCTCATGCGGGACGTCGACCATGCCCGGATCACGCGGGCCTGGCGGTCCGTGCGGGCCGGGCGCAACACCCTCTCCTCGTTCAGCGAATCCGTCGTACGGGACGGGGCCGCCGCCTGCGGCCATCCCTCCGGAGACCGTGACCTGCCCGCCCGCGCGGCCCGTCACGACCTCGCCACGGCGCAGGTGCGGCTCGGGACCACGGCCGACGATCCGCGCAACCCCTATGCCTACCGGGGGACGGGGCTGGGCCTCGGGCCCGAGCTCCTGGGGACCTCGCTGCTCGCCGTGGGACCCGCCGGGTCCGGCAAGACCAGCGGGGTCGTGTGGCCGGTCGCCGAGTCGTTGTGCCTCGGGGCGCTCGCCGGACGGGCCGCGGTGGTCGTGGTCGGGGCCGCGGGCGCCGGGCTCGGGCCCGCCGACGACTACGACGTGGTGGTGCGGATCGGCCACCCCGACTCCGTGTACGACCTCGACCTGTACGGCGGCACGAACGACCCGGACGAGGCCGCGGCCGTGCTCGCCGAAGCCCTCGTGGGTGACCTCGTCGACCCGCACCCCGGCGCCGACAGCCGCCGCTCGACGACCGTCCTCGCCCAACTCCTCGGCCCCTACCACGCGGTGCACCGCCGCTTCCCGTCCGTGCCCGAGCTGCGCGCCCTGCTCGACGGCGCCCCGGGCCCGCTCGGCGCGCTGCGCAAGGCGCTCCAGGAGTCGGGGCAGGACGCGATGCTGCGGGAACTCGACGCCCGCGAGCGGCAGTTGGGCCACCCCGGCGACCCGGGTGCCGTCATCGCCGACCGCATCGCGCTGCTCGACCGCCCGGCCTTCGCCTCCTTCTTCGACACGTCGGGCCAGAGCACGCCCTTCTCGCTGCGGGCCCTCGACCACCCCGTACGGGTCCGCGTCGATCTCCCCGAGCGCGGTCACGCGGACGCGTCGCGGATCCTCGCCCGGCTGATGCTCGCCCAGTTCATGGCGAGCGCCGCCGCCCGCGAGGACCGCTCGCTCTTCGCCTGTCTCGTCCTCGACGACGCGACGGGGACGGTCACCCCGGAGTCCGTACGCCGTCTGCAGCGGCTGCGGTCCGCGAACGCCGGGGTCGTGCTGACCCTGCGTACGCTCGACGACGCACCCCGACCGCTGCGCACGCCGCTGCTCGGCTCGATCGGCTGCCGTATGGCGCTGTCCGGGCTCACCCCGTGGGACGGGCAGGACTTCGCGGAGGTCTGGGGCAAGGAGTGGATCGAGGCCCGGGACGTCACCGACCGGCAGATCATCGCCGAGACCCCGCTCGGCAAGACGGTCCACATGCTCCGCCGCGTCATCACCGGCAACGCCCCCACCGCACGCGCGGTGACCGTCCGCCAGGTCGAGCGCGAGCGGTGGTCCGCCTCCGAGCTGGCGCACGCGGTGCCCGCGGGACACGCGGTGCTCTCGCTCACGGATGTACGGGGCGAGCACGCGCCGCCGTTGTTGGTGGATCTGCGGGGTTAGGGCCCTTCTCGCCGGGGCGCCGGTAGGGATGTATGTACGGGGTATTGGGTCCCCTACGTACCGTACGGTGAGGCAGAATCGACACAGGTCGTTCATACGTACCGGCCAAAAGATCCACATCTCGTCCGGGATTCAATGGCCGACCGGGACGCGTGCCTCGGCCGACCGGGACGCGTGCCTCGGCCGCCGCTGCCAGACCTGCCGCCCTGACTGCTGACCAGACCTGAAGGTCCCATGCCGCCCACGCTCGCCTCCCTCGTCCACCACTCCGCACTGAAGCTCACCGTGCGCGCGGGTGAGGAGCATCTGGACGCGCCCGTGCGCTGGGCGCACGCCAGTGAGCTCACCGACCCCGTGCCCTACATGGAGGGCGGCGAGCTCCTCCTGATCACCGCGCTCAAGCTGGACGCGGAGGATCCGGAGGCGATGCGCCGCTATGTGAAGCGGCTCGCGGCGGCGGGAGTCGTGGGGCTCGGGTTCGCGGTCGGGGTGCACTACAAGGACATCCCGGAGGCGCTGGTCGCCGCGGCGGCGGAGGAAGGGCTTCCGCTCCTCGAAGTGCCGCGGCGCACCCCCTTCCTCGCCATCAGCAAGGCCGTGTCCGCGGCCATCGCCGCCGACCAGTACCGCGCCGTCACGGCGGGCTTCGCCGCCCAGCGCGAGCTGACCAAGCAGGCCCTGAGCGAGGGCCCCGAGGGGCTGCTCGGCGCGCTCGCCGGACAGGTGGACGGCTGGGCCGCGCTGTACGACGCGTCGGGCGCCGTCGTCGCCACGGCGCCGGAGTGGGCCGCGCGCAGGGCCGCCCGCCTCACCTCCGACGTGGAGCGGCTGCGGGACCGGGCCGCGCCCGCCAGCGCCGTCGTCGCGGGCGCGGAGGACCGGGTGGAGCTGCACTCCATCGGTACCGGACGGCGGCCCCGCGCCGCGCTCGCCGTCGGCACGGCATCCACCCTCGGCACCGCCGAGCGGTACGCACTGCACTCGGCCATCGCGCTGCTCACCCTCACCACGGAGCGCAACCGCTCGCTCCAGGCCGCCGAGGCCCGCGTCGGTTCCGCCGTACTGCGGATGCTGCTGGCAGGGGAGCCCGACCACGCCCGCACGGTGGCGGGGGAGTTGTACGGCAGCCTGCTGGACGCGCCGTTCCGCCTGGTGGTGGCGGAGGTCCCCGCCTCGGCCCCGGAGGGCGGCGACCCGTTCGCCGGGCTCACGGACGCCGTCGAGTCGGCCGCCGCGCGCGCCGGCGAGGCGCTGCTCGTCGTGCCCTACGGCGAGCGGCTCGTCCTGCTCGTCGTGGACGGCGGCGCGGGCGCGGCGGCGTGCGTCGCGTACGCGCAGACGCTGGAGGCAGGGCGTTCCGACGCGCCGGAGGGTGGTGCGGTCGAGGGAGCGGCCCTCCTGCTCGGCCTCTCCGCACCCGCGGGGCCCATCGCGGCGGCCACCGCGTACAAGCAGGCGGACCAGGCGTTGTCCATCGCCCGGCGCCGGGGCCGCGCCCTGGTCGAGCACGAGGACCTGGCGGCGGGCTCGGTCCTGCCGCTGCTCGCCGACGACGCGGTGCGCGCGTTCGCCGACGGTCTGCTGCGCGCCCTGTACGAGCACGACGCCACCGGCCGCGGCGACCTGATCGCCTCGCTGCGCGCCTGGCTCTCCCGCCACGGCCAGTGGGACGCGGCAGCCGCGGACCTGGGCGTCCACCGCCACACGCTGCGCTATCGCATGCGCAGGGTCGAGGAGATCCTGGGCCGCTCCCTGGACGACCCGGACGTCCGCATGGAGCTGTGGCTGTCGCTGAAGGCGACGTCGAGCGGTACGGAGTGACTGCTGGGGAATGACCCCCTGCCAAAGAGGCGTGGCACCGGAGGGCAGTACTCCGAGTCGGACAAACGTCCCGCACCCATACCGCCCCTACGGTGGGGAACGTACCCCCCAAGACACACCTTCGCGGAAGGGCCGGGAATCGACATGACTTCCATCCACGCCTTCTGGCTCGCCGGTCGCCAGACCACCGGTGAGACCACTCTCGACGTCACTTCGCCCTGGGACGGGCGGGTCGTCGGCAAGGCTGCCGTCCCGACCGACGCCCAGGTCGAGGAGGCCGTCGCCGCCGCGTACGCCGTGCGCGACGAGTTCGCCGCGACCCCGGCGCACGTGCGGGCCGCCGCCCTCGACCACGTGAGCCGCAGGCTCGTCGAGCGGACGGAAGAGATCGCCCAGCTCATCTCCGCCGAGAACGGCAAGCCGATCAAGTGGGCCCGTGGCGAGGTCGGCCGTGCCGTCTCCGTCTTCCGGTTCGCCGCGGAGGAAGCCCGCCGGTTCAACGGCGGCGAGGCCCAGCGTCTGGACACCGACGCCGGTGGCCAGGGGCGTCTCGCCTTCACGCGCCGCTTCTCCAAGGGCGTCGTCCTGGGCATCGCGCCGTTCAACTTCCCGCTGAACCTCTGCGCCCACAAGATCGCCCCGGCCATCGCGTCCGGCACGCCGATCATCCTCAAGCCGGCGCCCGCGACCCCGCTCTCCGGACTCCTCATCGGCGAGCTGCTCGCCGAGACCGAGCTGCCCGCCGGTTCCTGGTCGGTCCTTCCGGTCGCGAACGAGAAGATGCCCGCCCTCGTGCAGGACGAGCGCCTTCCCGTCATCTCCTTCACCGGCTCCGAGAAGGTCGGGTACGCGATCCTGGACTCGGTGCCGCGCAAGCACTGCACCCTGGAGCTGGGCGGGAACGGCGCCGCCGTCGTCCTCTCCGACTTCTCCTCCGACGAGGACCTCGACTGGGCGGCCTCGCGCATCGCGACCTTCTCGAACTACCAGGGCGGCCAGTCCTGCATCTCGGTGCAGCGGGTCATCGCCGACGCCTCCGTGTACGACCGGCTCGTGCCGCGCGTCCTCAAGGCCATCGAGGGCCAGGTCACCGGTGACCCGTCCGACCCGAAGACCGACGTCGGCCCGCTCGTCAACGAGGACGCCGCCAAGCGCGTGGAGTCCTGGGTCGACGAGGCCGTCCAGGCGGGCGCCCGGCTGCTCGCCGGCGGCAAGCGGGACGGCGCCTCGTACGCGCCGACCGTGCTCGCCGACGTACCGGCCGATGTGACCATCGCCGTCGAGGAGGTCTTCGGCCCGGTCCTCACGATCAAGAAGGTGGACGGCGAGGCGGAGGCGTTCGCCGCCGTCAACGACTCCAAGTACGGCCTCCAGGCGGGCGTCTTCACGCACGACCTGCAGACCGCCTTCCGCGCACACCGTGCCCTGGAGGTCGGCGGCGTGGTCATCGGCGACGCCCCCTCCTACCGCGCCGACCAGATGCCGTACGGCGGCGTCAAGCAGTCCGGCGTGGGCCGCGAGGGCGTGCGGTTCGCGATGGACGACTACACCTACGAGCGGGTCATGGTGATGACGGGCCTCGCCCTGTAGGGCAGTTCACGAACCGACGGCCGGAGCCCACTGTGCGGGGGCTCCGGCCGTTCTCGTGCGCGAGGACGGCATGAGGACGGTGCGTGGACGCGATGCGCCGAACGCTGCGCGAGGACTGGTGGGCTCAGGACGAATCGGGTACATACGATCCATACGATCGAGTAGCACCAGTCAGTAACCGACCGGGTCAAGATCGGGTCAACCGGAGCCGATCGGCCCCCTGCGCGGCGAGGTGAGCTCCTCAATGTCCGCACCAACCCCACCCCCTTCCGGGGCGTCCGTCAGCGAACGCGAGGCCCGGCAGGTCGCCGAGGCCGCCCGCGAACAGGACTGGCGCAAACCCAGCTTCGCCAAGGAACTCTTCCTCGGCCGCTTCCGGCTCGACCTGATCCACCCGCATCCCATGCCCGCCGACGAGGACGCGAGGCGCGGCGAGGAGTTCCTCGCCAAGCTCCGCGACTTCTGCGAGACGAAGATCGACTCGGCCCGCATCGAGCGCGAGGCGCAGATCCCCGACGAGGTCATGAACGGCCTCAAGGAACTCGGCGCCCTCGGCATGAAGATCGACACGAAGTACGGCGGGCTCGGTCTCACGCAGGTCTACTACAACAAGGCCCTCGCCCTCGTCGGCTCCGCGAACCCGTCGATCGGCGCGCTGCTCTCCGCCCACCAGTCGATCGGCGTACCGCAGCCGCTCAAGCAGTTCGGCACCCAGGAGCAGAAGGACGAGTTCCTGCCGCGCTGCGCCCGCACGGACATCAGCGCGTTCCTCCTGACCGAGCCGGACGTCGGCTCCGACCCGGCGCGCATGGCGATGGCGGCCGTCCCGGACGGCGACGAGTACGTCCTGGACGGCGTGAAGCTCTGGACGACGAACGGCGTGGTGGCGGACCTCCTGGTCGTCATGGCGCGCGTACCGAAGTCCGATGGCCACAAGGGCGGCATCACGGCCTTCGTGGTCGAGGCAGCGGCGGAGGGCATCACCGTCGAGAACCGCAACGCCTTCATGGGCCTGCGCGGCCTGGAGAACGGTGTGACCCGCTTCCACCAGGTCCGCGTCCCCGCGGCGCACCGCATCGGCCCGGAGGGAGCGGGCCTGAAGATCGCCCTCACGACCCTCAACACCGGCCGCCTCTCGCTGCCCGCGATGTGCGTCGGCGCGGGCAAGTGGTGCCTGAAGATCGCCCGTGAGTGGTCGGGCGCGCGGGAGCAGTGGGGCAAGCCGGTCGCGTTCCACGAGGCGGTCGGCGCGAAGATCTCCTTCATCGCCGCGACGACCTTCGCCCTGGAAGCCGTACTGGACCTTTCCTCCCAGATGGCCGACGAGGACCGCAACGACATCCGCATCGAGGCGGCGCTCGCCAAGCTGTACGGCTCCGAGATGGGCTGCCTGATGGCCGACGAACTGGTGCAGATCCGCGGCGGCCGAGGCTTCGAGACCGCCGAGTCCCTCGCGGCCCGCGGCGAACGCGCGGTCCCGGCGGAACAGGTCCTGCGCGACCTGCGCATCAACCGCATCTTCGAGGGCTCGACGGAGATCATGCACCTCCTGATCGCCCGCGAGGCCGTGGACGCGCACCTGAAGGTGGCGGGCGACCTGATCGACCCGGACAAGTCCCTGACCGACAAGGCCAGGGCGGGCGCGAAGGCAGGCGGTTTCTACGCCCGCTGGCTGCCGAAGCTGGTCACGGGGCCGGGTCAACTCCCGCGCTCGTACACGGAGTTCCACCCCAGCGGCCACGCGGACCTCTCCCCGCACCTGCGCTACGTGGAGCGGTGCGCCCGCAAGCTGGCCCGCTCGACGTTCTACGCGATGTCGCGCTGGCAGGGAAAGATGGAGACCAAGCAGGGCTTCCTGGGTCGCGTGGTGGACATCGGCGCCGAACTCTTCGCGATGAGCGCGGCGTGCGTGCGCGCCGAGCTCCTGCGGACGACGGAGGACCACGGCCGGGAGGCCTACCAGCTGGCCGACACGTTCTGCCGCCAGTCCCGCATCCGCGTCGACGAGCTCTTCGACCGCCTGTGGGTCAACACGGACGACATCGACCGCAAGGTGGTCAAGGGCGTCCTGTCCGGTATGTACACCTGGCTGGAGGAGGGCGTCGTCGACCCCAGCGGTGAAGGCCCCTGGATCGCGGACGCGACACCGGGCCCGAGCGTCCGGGAGAACGTCCACCGGCCCATCCGCTGACGCGCTTTCCGGGGCGTTCCCTCCCTCAGGAACGCCCCGGAACGCGATTCCGACCGATCGGATCGGGGCGCAGTGCACCCGCACACAGCCGCCCAGGCAAGAATGGGGGGATGAGCGACAGTCCAGCCCCCCTCGCCGACCCGCATCTCGTCTTCGACCCCGTCGTCACGGACGGCCCGCGGGACATCGTCATCCTCGGCTCGACCGGGTCGATCGGCACCCAG
>NZ_JBWLKL010000024.1:0-121210 GCF_059026065.1 Streptomyces sp. A18
ACCACACCTTCAACTGGGAAGGCATCGACGGCACCCGCATCTTCACGCACTTCCCGCCCGTCGACACCTACAACTGCTCGATGAAGGGCAGCGAGATCGCCCACGCGGCGAAGAACTTCAAGGACAAGGGAGTGGCACGGCACTCCCTCGCGCCGACCGGCTGGGGCGACGGCGGTGGCGGCACCACCCGCGAGATGATCGCGAAGGCGGGACGGCTCCGGAACCTGGAGGGCTCGGCGACCGTCGAGTGGGAGACCCCCGCCGCCTTCTTCGAGAAGGCCGAGGCGGAGTACCCGAACGCCCCTGTCTGGGTGGGCGAGTTGTACCTGGAGCTCCACCGCGCCACCCTCACCAGTCAGGCGGGCACCAAGCAGGGCAACCGGCGCAGCGAGCACCTGCTCCGGGAGGCGGAGCTGTGGGCGGCCACGGCCGCTGTCCGGTCGGCTGAATTCACCTATCCCTACGACGAGTTGGACCGCATCTGGAAGACGGTCCTGCTCCACCAGTTCCACGACATCCTGCCCGGCTCGTCCATCGCCTGGGTGCACCGCGAGGCCCGCGCGACCTACGCGAAGGTCGCCGAGGAGCTGAACGGCATCATCGACGTGGCCCAGCGCGCGCTGGCGGGCGACGGCGGCGGCACGGGACCCCTCGTCTTCAACTCCACCCCGCACACCCGCGACGGCGTCCCCGCGGGCGGCGCGCGTCCCGCCGCGATCGACGGCCAGTCGGCGATCGCCTCGCGCGCCGACGGCGGGTACGTCCTCGACAACGGCCTGCTGCGGGTCGAGATCGACGCCCGCGGCCTCGTCGTCTCGGCGTACGACCTCCTGGCCGACCGGGAGACCGTCGCGCCCGGCCAGGCGGCGAATCTTCCGCAGATCCACGCCGACTTCCCGAACATGTGGGACGCGTGGGACGTCGACGAGTTCTACCGGAACACGGTCACCGACCTCACGGAGGCGGAGACGGTCGAGGCGGGCGAGGACGGTGCCTCGGTCCGTGTCGTACGCGGCTTCGGCGCGTCGCGCCTCACGCAGGTGCTGTCTCTGGCGCCCGGCTCCCCGCGTCTGGACATCGACACGGAGGTCGACTGGCACGAGACGGAGAAGTTCCTGAAGCTGGCGTTCCCGCTGGACATCCACGCGGAGCGGTACGCGTCGGAGACGCAGTTCGGCCACTTCTACCGGGCCACGCACACCAACACGAGCTGGGAGGCCGCGAAGTTCGAGGCGTGCAACCACCGCTTCGTGCACGTGGAGGAGCCGGGATGGGGCGTCGCCCTCGTCAACGACTCGACGTACGGCCATGACGTGACCCGCACGGTGCGCGCGTCGGACGCCGGCACGACCACCACGGTCCGCGCCTCGCTCCTGCGCGCCCCGCGTTTCCCCGACCCCGAGACGGACCAGGGCGTCCACCGCTTCCGGCACGCTCTCGTCCCCGGCGCGGCGATCGGCGATGCGGTGCGGGAGGGCTACCGGATCAATCTGCCCGAGCGGCAGATCACGGGTGGGGCGGAGGTGGCACCGCTGGTGTCGGTCGACCATGACGCCGTCGTCGTCACGGCCGTCAAGCTCGCCGACGACGGCAGCGGTGACGTGGTCGTCCGCTTCCACGAGTCGCGCGGTGGCCGGGCGAAGGCGACACTGACCGCGGGCTTCCCGGTCGGCTCCGTCGAGGTGACGGACCTGCTGGAGCGGCCCCTCGCCGATGCTGCCGCGCCGGAGCGCTCGGGCGACGGCGTGGCGCTGACGCTGCGGCCGTTCGAGCTGATGACGCTGCGGCTGACGCGCGCGTGATGTCCCGCTGAGCGGAGGGTGAGCGGAGGGTGAACCGACGCTCAGGCGCCGGACGGGCTGATGTACCAGCCCGTCCGGCGCATCTGCTTCATGCCGAAGGAGACCCTTATCGGCCAGGGGCCGCGCCGAGGCGGGCCGTCCTGTGGTGGAAGGCCCGCCGGACGGCCGGGAATCGCTTGCCGTCGCGCCGCGGATGGACCCGGTTGGCGAGCAGGACGTGGAAGCGTCCCGCGGCCGGGTCCACCCAGAGGCTCGTGCCGGTGAAGCCCGTGTGGCCGTAAGAGTCGGGGCCCATCGCGGCGCCGACCGGTGAGGCGACCGGGTCCTGCCCCTGCCAGCCCAGGCAGCGGCGCAGGTTGAGTCCTTCGGTGTGACACGTGGTCATCTGGTCGAAGGCGGCGGGGCCGAGGAGTCCTTCGCCGCCCCTGACCAGGGCCGCTCCCAGGCGTTCGAGGTCGGCGAGCGGGGCGAAGAGTCCGGCGTGGCCCGCGATGCCGCCGAGGACGACGGCGTTCTCGTCGTGCACCTCACCGGTGACCACCTGGCCCCGCCAGTCGCAGTGCTCCGTGGACACGGCGTGCGCTCGGCCCTCACCGCGCGGCGCGAAGGTCAGGCCGGTCAAACCCAGGGGTTCTGCGACGAGTTGGGCGACGAGTGCGTCCAGCGGCTGGTCGCCCGCGGCCTCCGCGAGCAGGCCGAGCAGGATGAAACCGGGCGACGAGTACGCCACCGCCGTACCCGGCCTGGCCGCGAGCGGGAGTGCGCGCAGGCCGGCGAGGAGTTCCCTGCGGGTGGGGGAGGTGCGGTAGAGCGGCACACCTCCCGGTAGTCCTGAGGTGTGCGCGAGGAGTTGACCGACCGTGATCCGGGCCTTGTCCGTGCCGCGGTAGGCGGGCAGCAGCTCTTCGAGCGGGTCGGTGAGGGCGAGGACGCCGCGCTCGGCCAGGGCGAGCACCACCAGGCCCACCACGGGTTTGGTCACCGATGCCAGATCCCACAGTTCGGTGCCGTCGAGCGCGGGGCCGCCCCAGCGGCGGGTGCCCAGGTGGCCGGAGTCGACGATGCCGTCTCGGGTGCCGACGGACCAGGCGGCGGCGGAGAACAGCTTGTGCCGCCGGGCCTCGGCGAGCAGGTCGCGGGGCGGGCTGACGCGGGGAGCGAGGGCCAGGCTCATTCGCGTACCAGACCCAGCAGTGAACTGCCTCCGGACGACGACGAGATGAGGCCTGCGGCGGCCCGCACCATGGGGCCGAACAGGGCCACGCTGTCCGCGTCGAGCGTGAAGGTCGGGCCGATGATGCCCACCGCGCCCAATGGCCTGCCGTCCGCCCCGAGGACCGGGGCGGCCACGGCGCGCACGTCGGCCTCGGTGTACTCGTCGTCCAGCGCGAACCCCTGGGCGCGGACCGGGGCCAAGGCCGCGAGGACGGCCGCCGGATCCGTGAGCGTCTGCGGGGTCCTTGCCGGAAGGGTGGCCGTCCCGAGGACCTGGGCGGCCTCTTCCTCCGGCAGGGCGGCAAGCATCGCCCGGCCCACGGCGCTGCAGTGCAGCGGGAGCGTGCCGCCGGGCCGCACGGCGAGGCGGTAGGTGTCGGCCGCGTCGGACTGGGCCAGGTGCACGGCGGTGTCCGCGTCCCGCACCGAGTAGTGCGCCACATGTCCCGTACGCAACCGCAGATCGGCCAGGACGGGCCGGGCCAGGCGCAGTTCGGGGCTGTCGGCGAGCGCGGTCGCCGACAGGCCGAGCAGCCGTGGGCCCGCGCGGTATCTGCCGCCCGGCAACGCGACCGCGTAGCCGTTGTCGGCGAGCGTGCCGAGGAGCCGGTGCACCGTGGGCTTGGGCAGCCCGGTGAGCGCCGCGAGGTCCGCGAGCCGGTGCGGGCCGTCCGGCCGCACCAGGGCGTCGAGGACCTCAAGGGCCTTGTCGACAGGGCCTTTGGCGCCGGCCTGGGTGTCCGTCCGGGTGGTGATCCGGGTGTTGACCGCCTTCGTCATGTCGCTTAGCTTAACCCAACCGCGTTCCGGTGAACGGAACGTTCGTGCTGTTCGATGGAACATTGAAAGGGTGCGTGGCGCGTGACCCATCCAGGTATGTCACGGCGTAGAGCCCTGCGCCTTGGAGCACTTGCCGTGCCCTCCCTCGCCGTTCCCGCGGCGCTCACCGGCTGCGGGGCACAGGCCGGAGGCGTGCGCGGCGGGGTGCTGCGGGTGGCGCAGGCAGAGGACCCCTCGACTCTCGATCCGCACAAGCAGGGCGACATGATCACCATGAACGTCCTGATCAACATCTTCGACACCCTCACCGCACGCGACCCCCGCGGACGGCTCGCGCCCCGCCTGGCGCTGTCCTGGTCAGCCCACACCAAGAACACCTGGCGCTTCCGGCTGCGCCGGGGCGTGCGCTTCCACAACGGCGAACCCTGCGACGCTGATGCCGTCAAGTTCAGCATCGAGCGGATCCTCGATCCGGCCACCCGCTCGCCGATCGTCGAACTGCGTTACGTGGAGCGCGTGTCCGTGGTCGACGAGCACACCGTGGACATCCACACCAGCCAGCACGACCCGATCCTGCCCGCCAAACTCTCGCTGTTCGGCGGGGTCGTCGTGCCGCCCAAGCGCATCGCCGAGGTGGGCGACGACGCCTTCGCACGACACCCCATAGGCACCGGCCCCTTCAAGTTCACCAGTTGGCGGCGCGACCGCGAGCTGCGGATGCGGCGCAACACCGGGCACTTCCACGGCACTCCGGACGTCGAGGAGCTCGTCTTCCAGCCGCTGCCCAACCCGGCATCCGCGCTCGCGGCCCTGCAGAGCGGCGAGGTGGACCTGGTCACCGGACTCACCCCCGACGCCGCCCGACAGCTCTCGGGGTACGGGGGCGTGGAGCTGGAGAGCCACCCCGGCACCCGCACCGCCTACCTCAACCTCGACACCCAGGTCGGCCCGCTGCGCGACCGCAGGGTGCGCCAGGCGCTCAACCACGCCGTCGACGTGCCCCTGCTCATCGACGCCGTACTCGACGGGAAAGCCCGCGAAGTGCCCGCGATGATCCCGCACGGAACCTTCGGGTTCGACGAGAAGCTGCGCCCCTACCGCCGCTCCCTGCGCACGGCACGCAGGCTCCTCGCCGAAGCCGGCCACCCCGACGGCTTCTCCACCACCCTCGCCGCGTCCAATACCGACGCTCAGGTCGCCGAGGCCATCTCGGGGCTGCTCGCCCGGGTCGGCGTACGCGCCCGCGTCGAACTCCTCGACCCCGGCACCTACTCGTCGCGGCTCACCTCGAAGAACCGGCACGCGCTCGGCCCCCTCTACCTGGCCGCCAGCTCCGTGTGGACGCTCGACGGCAGCAGCATGGTGCAGTCCATCGTGCGCAGCGACCGGCGCCAGAGCCGCTGGCGCTCCGAGCGGGCCGACGAGCTCGTCGACGCCGAAGAGCTGTCCGTCAGCCCGCAGGCCCGCATCAAGGCCTTCTCCGAACTGCAGCAACTCATCGTCGAAGAGGCACCGTTCGTGCCGCTCTACCAGCAGGACATCATCCTGGCGCGCACCACCCGCGCCCACTGGACCCCCATCGTCAACGGCTCTCTGGCCATGGAGAGCGCGGAGGTTTCCCGATGAGCAAGGCCGCCGCCGCGCCACCCCTGCTGCGGCAGGTCGCGGCACGCCTGGGCACCGCGGTCGGCGTCCTGTTCGCCGTCGCCACCATCGCCTTCCTTCTCGTACGGCTCTCCGGCGACCCCGTCGCGCAACTCCTTCCGCCGGACGCCACCGCCGCACAGGAACACACCCTGCGCGCCCAACTCGGCCTGGACCGGCCACTGGTCGCGCAGTACGGCGACTACCTGTGGGGCCTGCTCCACTTCGACCTCGGCGACTCGCTCGTGCACGGGCGACCCGTCGCCGAGGTCATCGCGGAGCGGCTGCCCGCCACGCTCGAACTCGCCATCGGCGCCATGGTGATCACGCTTCTGGTGGCGGTGCCCGCCGGTATCTACGCGGCGATGCGGCGCGGGCGCGCGGGGGACACCACCGTGATGACGGCCGTCCTGCTCGGCCAGTCGACGCCGCCCTTCTGGATCGGCATCCTGCTGATCCTGGTCTTCTCCGTACAGCTCAAGGCGCTGCCCGCGTCCGGCTACGGCACCTTCGCCCATCTCGTGCTCCCGGCCATCACCTTGGCCGTGTACTCGGTCGCCGTGATCGCCAGGCTGCTGCGGTCCTCTCTCATCGACGTACTCGGCACCGACCACATCCGCACGTCACGCGCCAAGGGCCTCAGCCCCGGCAAGGTCGTCCTCGCCCACGGACTGCGCAACGCGGCGCTGCCGACCGTCACGGTGATCGGCCTGGAGTTCGGCGGGCTGCTCGGCGGCGCCATCCTCACCGAGCAGGTCTTCTCCTGGCCGGGCATCGGACGGCTCACCGTCGAGGCCATCTCGCACCGCGACTTCCCGATGGTGCAGGCGGCGGTCCTCTTCTTCGCCGCGGCGTTCGTCCTCGTCAACCTGCTCGTCGACCTGTCCTACAGCTTCCTCGACCCGAGAGTGCGGGCCCAGCGATGACCACCACCCAGACGACCGACGAGGCGGCCACCGCACCGCTGCCGCCCGCGAAGACCCCTCGCATACGGTCCGCCGCCCTGCGCACCTTGCTGCGCAACCGCCTGGCCTGCGTCGCGCTCGGCGTCCTCGCCCTGATGGTGATCGCGGCGGTGTTCGCCCCGCTGCTCGCGCCGCACGACCCGGCCGCCCAGAACCTGCTGGTCCGGCTGAAGCCTCCGGCCTGGCAGGACGGCGGCAGCATGAGCCACCCGCTGGGTACCGATCAACTCGGCCGCGACCTGCTCTCCCGCGTGATCCACGGTTCGCGGATCTCGCTGCTCGTCGGCGTCGGCGCCGCTCTGCTCGCCGGAGTCGCGGGCGCGGCCTGCGGCCTGTTCGCCGGATACCGCGGCGGCCGGTTCGACCGGCTCCTGATGCGGGCCGCCGATATCCAACTGGCCTTCCCCTCCCTGCTCCTGGCGCTCGCCATCGTCGGATTCCTGGGCTCGGGCCTGTGGAACGTGGTGCTCGTGCTCGGCTTCACCGGCTGGGTCTCCTACGCCCGCGTGGTGCGCGCCGAGGTGCTCTCGCTGCGCTCGCGGGACTACATCACCCAGGCCCGCGCCACCGGCGTACGCGACTTCACCATCCTGCGCCGCCACCTCCTGCCCAATGTGATGGCGCCCCTCGCGACGATCGGCACCCTGCACATCGCGGCGGCCATCGTCGCCGAGGCCTCGCTCAGCTATCTGGGGCTGGGCGTTCCCAAGGAGACCGTCACCTGGGGAGCGATGCTCGCCGACGGCCAGCTGTATCTCGGCACCGCGTGGTGGATCGCCGTCTTCCCCGGGCTCGCGCTGATGCTCACCTCCCTCTCCATCAACATCACCGGTGACGCCCTGCGGGACGTCGCAGACCCGAAGGCGTACCGCCGATGAAGCCACTCCTGCAGATCAAGGACCTGTCCGTCGACTTCCGCATCGGCTCCGGACCGGTGCACGCCGTGCGCGGCGTCAGCCTCGACCTCCACGCGGGCGAGACCCTCGCCGTGGTGGGCGAGTCGGGCAGCGGCAAGTCCGCCACCCTCCTCTCCGTCCTGCGACTCAACCCCGAACCCCCGTGCGTCTACACGGGCGGGGAGATCCTCCTCGACGGACAGGACCTGCTCGCCCTGCCGGAGAAGCAGCTCCGCTCGGTCCGCGGCAACGACATCGCCATGATCTTCCAGGACCCGATGACCAGCCTCGACCCCCTCCAACGCGTGGGCCACCAGGTCGCCGAGGTGCTCCAGCGGCACCGGGGAGCCTCACGCGCCGAGGCCCGCGAGGAGGCGGTGCGCGCCCTCGGCGAGGTGGGCATCCCCGAACCCGGGCGCCGCGCCCGGCAGTACCCGCACGAACTCTCCGGCGGCCTGCGCCAACGCGTCATGATCGCCACCGCGCTCGTCGGGCGCCCCCGGGTACTCATCGCCGACGAACCCACGACCGCCCTCGACGTCACCGTGCAGCGCCAGATCCTCGAACTCCTCGACGAACTGCGCGAGCGGCACGGCATGGCCGTCGTACTGATCACCCACGACCTGGGCGTGGTGGCCGAGACCGCCGACCGCGTCGTGGTGATGCACCACGGCCGGGTCGTGGAGAGCGGATACGTCGAGGACGTCTTCGAGGACCCGCAGCAGGACTACACCCGGCGGCTGCTCGCCGCGACCCCCCGACTGGAGTCGGCATGACGACGCTGCTCGAACTGAACGGCCTGCGCAAGGAGTTCGGCACCGGACCCGGCGCGACCGTCGCCGTCGACGACATCTCGCTGACCGTCACCGAAGGCGAGACGCTCGCCCTGGTGGGCGAGTCGGGGTCCGGGAAGACCACCCTCACCCGGCTGCTCCTCGCGCTCACCGAACCGACCGCGGGCAGTGTCCGCTTCGAGGGCCGCGACCTGGCCGGACTCCCCGCCGCCGAACTGCGCCGGATGCGCGCCCACATGCAGGTGGTGCTTCAGGACCCGTACTCCAGCATGAATCCGCGCCTGCGCATCACCGACATCGTCGGCGAACCCCTGGTCACGCATGACCCCTCCTATCGGGGCCGACGGGGCAGGGACCGGCTGCGCGAGCGGGTCGGGGAGCTCCTGACGGGGGTGGGGCTCGACGCGGGGCTGCAGGACCGATACCCGCACGAGTTCTCCGGCGGGCAGCGCCAGCGTGTCTCGATCGCCCGCGCGCTGGCGCCGGAGCCGCGCCTCGTGGTGCTCGACGAACCGACCAGCGCGCTCGACGTCTCGGTGCAGGCCCAAGTCCTCGACCTGCTCACCGAGTTGCAGCGACGCCTCGGGCTCACCTATGTGTTCGTCTCGCACAACCTCGCCGTCGTCCAGCAGGTCGCCGACCGGGTGGCCGTCATGCGCCACGGCCGCATCGTCGAGGCCGGGACCGCGGATGCCGTCCTCAAGCACCCGCGGCACCCCTATACGCGCGAGCTGCTCGCCGCGGTTCCTCGCCCTGACGGCTACCGCGACCGGCGTACGGCGAGGGCCCGATGAGAGGGGCCGCGCAGGCGGGGCTACGCGTGGGTCAGGACAAGACCGGCCCCGCCGAGCAGCGCCACGTCGTCCGGGCCGACCTCACCGAGCAGCGCACGCGGCGGCTCGGCCGTCGACCAGGCCGTGTCCCGACGCAGGCGCTCCTCGATGCGGGCCCGGAAGGCTTCGCCGCCCTCGCGGGCCTCACCGTGCAGCACGAACAGGCCGGGGGCGAAGAGCTGCTGCACGTTGACCAGGCCGAGGGCGAGATTGTCCGCGTACTCCTCGACGAGCGAGCGGGCCACGGCGTCCGTACGGTCGGCGAGATCCGCCAGGGACTCCACCCCGGTCAGCCCCGCCGACCGCGCCCGCTGCCGCAGCCAGCGGGTGGTCGCCATCGTCTTCCAGCAGCCGCGCGCCCCGCACGTGCACGGCTCGCCACTGGCCGCCACCGTCATATGGGCGCCGCTGCGACCGCCGTGCGGGGCGAGCACCGCGCCCTCGTAGAGGATCCCGACGCCAAGGACCTCTCCCGTCGATACCGAGGCGAAGGTGCGCCGGCCACGGCCCGCGCCGAACCAGCGGTCGCCCAGGACCTGCAGGCGGGCCCGGTGCTCGACATGGACGGGCACGCCCACCAGTTCGCGCAGCACGTCCGCTACCGGGTAGCCGTGCAGCGCCGGGACGTCGTTGCACTCCAGGACCGTGCCCGTCACCGGGTCCACCAGGCCCGCGGCGGCGACCCCGATGCCGGACGGCGCCCGGCCGGGAGCGGCGAAGCAGGCCTGGGCAGCCTCCCGCAGCGCGCCGTCCACGCAGTCCCGCGGGCCGGTCGCGTCGAAGGCCGTCTCGGTGCGGTGCAGCAACTCGCCCGCGCGCGAGACCAGCGCGGCCCGGACCACTCCGGGCAGCACCTCCACCGCACCGAGGGCCGGGCGCGGCGCGGGCGGCAGCGGCGCCGGGTCGGGGACCAGACGCAGCGGGGGACGTTCAACAGCCATGCGCAGACTCTGCCACGGCACGATCCGAGGAGACAGACCGGTGCTTGACCTGACCGAGCTCACCTGGCGCCAGACACGGGAGGCGGGGCGCGGAGGCATCGCGCTGCTGCCCATCGGCTCCCAGGAACAGCACGCCGAGCATCTGCCGATGGGCACCGACACGCTGCTCGCGGGCGCCGTCGTGGACCGCGCCGCGGCCCTGCTGGACGAGGACGGACCCCACGTAGTACGGCTGCCCGTGCTGCCCTACGGCCACAGCCCGCACCATCTCTTCGCCGCCGCGGTCTCGCTCTCCGCGGCGACGCTCGGCGCGGTGCTCGGCGACGTACTGAGCTCGCTGAGCCGCAGCGGCTTCCGCAGGATCATGATCGTCAACGGTCACGGCGGCAACGACGAAGTGATGCGCCTGGCCATCAAGGAGTTCGCCCTGCACACGGACGTCGCCCTGGCCGCCTGCTCGTACTGGAGCCTGGGCGGGGCCGACGACGAGGGGCGCCCCGATGTGACGCCCGGCCACGCGGGCTGGTTCGAGACCTCCCTGATGCTGGCCGCGCGCCCCGACCTGGTGCGGACCCCGCTGCCGGTGCGCGAGCCGGTGCAGCCGCCGCCCCTGTTCGACCGGCCACCGCACCCCGGCCTGAGCGTCGAGCGGTACGGCGAGTGGGAGCGGGTGGGCGGCGCCACCGATGATCCTTCCGGCGCCGACGGGGAGCGGGGCGAGCGGCTGCTCGCCGCGCGGGCGGCGCAACTGGCGGAGGCGATCCGCGCCTTCGACGCGGCGACCCGGCCGCAGGGCAAGTGAACGAGAACGAACCGAGGAGCCCCTGAGTCCCATGAAGATCACCGATGTCGATGTGCGGGTCGTGAACCTGCCGCTGACCAACCCGTTCACCAGCTCCTTCGAGACCAAGACCGGCGAGACCCGCACCGTGGTGCGGATCCGGACCGACGACGGTCTGATCGGCTGGGGCGAGACGATGTGGGGGCAGCCCGTAGCGGCGCTCGTCCGCAAGCTCGCCGACGACCTGATAGGAACCAGCCCGTTCGCCCTTGAGTCGTTCCACCGCAAGCAGCACATGGTGCCGTTCTTCCACGGCTACCTCGGCTACGCGGCCATCGCCGCTCTCGACGTCGCGTGCTGGGACCTGATGGGAAAGTCCAGCGGGCACTCGGTGACCGAGCTCCTGGGGGGCGCGGTGCGCGAGCAGGTGCCGCTGACCGCGCTCATCACCCGCGCCGACGCGGGCGGCGCGACCGGTGAGGCGCTGGGCCCCGCGCTCGCCGAGCACACCGCCAAGGTCGTCGCCGAGGGCGGCTTCCAGGCCGTGAAGCTGAAGGGCACCACCGACATCGACGGTGACGTGCGGATCCTGCGCGCCATCCGCGCGGTACTGCCCGGGATCAAACTGCGGGTGGACCCGAACGCCGCCTGGTCGGTGCCGGACACGGTGAGTGCCGGGCGGGCCCTGGAGGACCTGGACCTGGAGTACCTGGAGGATCCCTGCGTGGGGATCGAGGGCATGAGCCAGGTCCACGCCCAGGTCCGCATCCCGCTGTGCACCAACATGTGCGTGGTCCGCTTCGAGGACTTCGCACCGGCGATGCGGCTGCGGGCCGTCGACATCATCCACGGCGACGTCTACAAGTGGGGCGGCATCGCGCCGACCAAGGCCCTGGCCGCGCACTGCGAGACCTTCGGCCTCGGCATGAACCTGCACAGCGGCGGCGAGCTGGGCATCGCCACGGCTGCGCATCTGGCGGTAGTGGCCAGCACGCCGGTCCTCAACCGGGCCATCGACTCCATGTACTACCTCCACGCCGACGACATCATCGAGCCGCTGGAACTGAGCGAGGGCCGCCTGACCGTGCCCCAGGGCCCCGGCCTGGGCGTCACGGTCGACGAGGACAAACTGCGGCACTACGCCGCGGTCAACGAGCGCGAGGGAGACCTGACCGGATGACCGAGATCCACACGGATGCCGCCCCTCGGCCCGCGGGCGCGTACAACCAGGGAATCGAGGCGGCGGGCACCATCTGGACCGCGGGCTTCGGCCCTCAGGACCCGGCCACGGGCGCCGTCGCCGACACGGTCGGCGCCCAGACGGTCCAGGCCCTGCGCAACGTCGAGGCCGTGCTCAAGGCGCGGGGTCTGGGCCTGGAGGACGTGGTGAAGACCACGGTCCACCTGCAGCACCTGCACCGCGACTTCCAGGAGTTCAACGAGGCCTACGAAGAGTTCTTCACCACGCCCTTCCCCGCCCGGCCCTTCCCCGCCCGCACGACGGTCGGCTCGGACCTGATGAACATCCTCGTGGAGATCGACGTGGTGGCGGTCCGCCGGTCACGGCCCTCCCGCTAGTCGTCCAACTGCATCCGCAGCCACTCCTCCACCTCTCCCACATGCGCCGCCGCCGCGGCCCTCGCCGCCTCCGGGTCCCTGGCCACCAGGGCCCGGTGGATGCGGGCGTGTTCGCGGCGGGTGCGTTCGAAGGCGCCCTCCTCCTGGTAGCCGCGCCATACCCGTGCCCGGAACGTGCGCGAGGACAGGCCCTCCAGGATCGCCGCCATCGTGTCGTTGCCCGCCGCCAGGGCGATCGTGCGGTGGAACGCCAGGTCGTGGGAGAGGATCTCCTCCGGGTCCTCCGTGGCGTTCATCGCCTCCAAATGCTTCTCGACGTCCGCGAGTTGGTCCGTCGATATGCGTGCTGCCGCCAGCGCCGTCGCGGTGGATTCCAGGACCCGGCGTACCTCCAGGAGCTCCACGAGCCGTGGACCGCGTGACAGGTCGGCCACGACGCCGAAGGTTTCCAGGAGGTCGCCGGCCTCCAACTGCGTGACGTAGATGCCCGAGCCGTGCCGGGCCTCCAGGACGCCCATCACCGTGAGCGCGCGAATCGCCTCCCGCATCGAACTGCGCGAGATGCCCAGCTGCGTGGCCAAGTCCCGTTCCGTCGGCAGGCGTTCGCCCGGCTCGAGCCGACCCTCGCCGATCATCGCCTTGATCTGCTCGATGGCGCGCCCGGTCACGGTGCCCTTCTGCGGGGCGGTCTGGTCCACGTAACGCTCCTCCACTAGCCGAGTGCGCCGCAGTCTAACCAGAGATGTGGTCGGACCACTATGGCTCAAAACCAGGAAAACTTGGCGCCGAGGGGTGTTGGGGGCACCAAGTGGTCTGATAAATATTCGCCCATCGGTCGCTGAGAACCGATGAGAACCAGCGCGGAATCGCCGGTACTTGGTCCGATCCCGCTCGATTCCCACTTGCACCCCCGCTTGACCCCCGCTTGATCCACGCTCGATCCACGCCCGATCCCAGGTCGATTCACGCTCGGTGAGGAGCCGTCAGATGGCCGGCAGAACAGTGCGCAACAGGTCCAGCAGGACGGGGATTTCGCGGGCGGCGACGATCGCCGCCGCCGCGGCCTGCGCGTCCCTCGTGCTCACGGCATGTGGCAGTACGAAGGACAGTGCGGCGCCCGCGGGCGGCGAAGGCGGGGGAGAGGGCAAGGTCGGGGTGATCCTGCCCCTGCTGACCTCGCCGTTCTGGCAGTCGTACAACGACTACGTGCCGAAGATGGCGAAGTCCGAGGACGTCGACGCGCTCAAGACGGTCAACTCCAACAGCGACCCGTCGCAGCAGATCACCGACATCAACAACCAGCTCAATCAGGGGGTGAAGGGGCTCGTCGTCGCGCCGCTCGACAGCGCCGCCATCTCCGCGGGGCTCGACCAGGCCGAACGCAAGGGCGTCCCCGTGGTCGCCGTCGACGTAGCCCCCGAGAAGGGCAAGGTCGCGATGGTCGTGCGGGCCAACAACGTCGCGTACGGCGAGAAGGCCTGCGAATACCTCGGCAAGCAGGTCAAGACCGGCAAGGTCGTCCAGATCATGGGAGACCTTGCCTCCGTCAACGGCCGTGAGCGCTCCGAGGCCTTCCGCACCTGCGTGAAGAAGAAGTTCCCCGAGCTCAAGGTCCTGGAGATCCCCGCCAAGTGGGAGTCCGACACCGCAGCGTCGAAGCTGGACACACTGCTCAATTCCAACCCCGACATCAAGGGCATCTACATGCAGGCGGGCGGCGTCTATCTCGCGCCCACCCTGCAGACCCTGAAGTCCAAGGGCATGCTGAAGAAGGCGGGCGAGAAGGGGCACATCACCGTCATCTCGAACGACGGCATCCCGCAGGAGTTCGACGCCATCCGCAAGGGCCAGATCGACGCCACCGTCTCGCAGCCCGCCGACGCGTACGCCAAGTACGGGATGTACTACATCAAGGCCGCGATGAACGGGAAGAAGTTCAAGCCCGGCCCGACCGACCACGACTCCACCATCGTGAAGCTGCCCAGCGGCATTCTCGAGGACCAACTGCCCGCCCCGCTGGTCACCAAGGAGAACGTGGACGACTCCAAGCTGTGGGGCAACACGGTCAAATGAGTACGCCGATGACCAAGTCCCCGACTCCGGGGCCGACAGCGCTCGTCGAAGCGACCGGCATAGTCAAGCGGTACGGACCCACCGTCGCGCTGCAGGACGGACAGCTGACCGTCCTGCCCGGTGAGTCCCACGCCCTCGTCGGCCGCAACGGCGCGGGCAAGTCCACCCTCGTCACCATCCTCACCGGACTCCAGGCGGCCGACGCGGGCACCGTCCTCTTCGACGGCGAACCCGCGCCGCCGCTCACCGACCGCGACGCCTGGCGCCGCAAGGTGGCCTGCGTCTATCAGAAGCCAACGGTCGTTCCCGAGCTGACAGTTGCCGAGAACCTCTTCATCAACCGGCAGCCCGAAGGCCGCGGCGGCTTCATCAGCTGGCGCAAGCTGCACGCCCAGGCAGCGGAGGTGCTCGACACCTGGGACGTGCGGGTCGACCCGGGCGCGCGCACCGCCGACCTCAAGGTCGAGGACCGCCAAATGGTCGAGATCGCCCGTGCGTTGAGCTTCGGCGCGCGGTTCATCGTCCTGGACGAGCCCACCGCGCAGCTCGACAACCGCGAGATCGAGCGGCTCTTCACGCGCATGCGGGCGCTCCAGGAGTCGGGGGTCACCTTCCTCTTCATCTCGCATCACCTCCAAGAGGTGTACGAGGTCTGCCAGGCCGTCACCGTCCTGCGCGACGCCCGCTGGATCACCACCGCGCCCGTGGCCGACCTGCCGCGCGCCGCCCTGGTCGAGGCGATGGCGGGCGAGGCCCTACAGGAGAAGGAAGCCGCCGAGGAGTCCGTCGCCCGCACCGAGGTGCCCGCCGACGCCCCGGTGATGCTGGACGTCACGGGGCTCACGAGTGAGTCGTACGCGGACATCCACCTGACCGTCCGCAAGGGCGAGGTCGTCGGCCTCGCCGGATCCAGCGGCAGCGGCAAGATCAACCTCGCCGAGACCATCGCGGGACTGCATACGCCGACCAGCGGAAGCGCCCGACTCGACGGCAAGCGACTGCCGTTCGGTGATGTCACCGCCACGCTGCGGGCCGGCGTCGGCTGCGTCCCGCGCGACCGGCACGACCAAGGTCTGGTCTTCGGCATGACGATCGGCGACAACGCCACGATGACCGTGCTCGACCGGCTCGGGAAGTACGGCTTCGTCGGCACCGAGCGCAAGCGCGGCTTCGCCGAAGACCTGATCGACCGCCTCGACATCCACGCCGAGGGACCCGACCAGCCCGTGTCCGACCTCTCGGGCGGCAACGCCCAGAAGGTCGTCATGGCGCGAGCCCTCGCCTCCGACCCACGGCTCCTCGTCCTCATCAACCCCACGGCGGGCGTGGACGTGAAGTCCAAGGAGTCACTTCTCGCCCGGATGGACAACGCCCGCGAGGACGGCACCGCCGTCCTCGTCGTCTCCGACGAACTGGACGACCTGCGGCGCTGCGACCGCGTCCTGGTCCTGTTCCACGGCCGGGTCGTCGCGGAGCATGCGGCGGGCTTCAACGACCACGACCTGATCGCCTCGATCGAGGGGGTGGGCACGACGGGCCCCGACAGGGGCGCGGGGCAGTCACATGAGCGGCTGCGCCGCGTGGGCGCGACCAGCCACAACGGGCCCGCAGCCGAAGATCAAGGAGACCACCATGGCTGACCTCAAGGCCCCGGCCACGACGGCACCGGACCTGACGGCGAAGACCGACAACGCCCGAGCCCAGGCGCGCTCGGTGCTGCTGCGCCGGGCCAGGGAGCTCGCCCTGGTGCCGGCCTTGCTGCTGCTCATGCTGCTCGGCACCCTGGTGAACGATTCGTTCCTCACAGAGCGAAATCTCATCTCGATCCTCGGCGCCTCCGCCGCCCTCGCGATGGTCGTCCTCGCCGAGTCCCTCGTCCTCATCACCGGCAAGTTCGACCTGTCCCTCGAATCGGTGGTCGGCATCGCCCCGGCCGTCGGTGCGCTCCTCGTCCTGCCCGCCGCCCAGGCCGGGTTCGGCACGGACATGCCGGCGGCTGTCGGGCTCCTCGCGATCCTGCTCGTCGGCGGAGTCATCGGCGCCTTCAACGGCATCCTCGTGGTGAAGCTCAAGCTCAACGCCTTCATCGTCACGCTCGCCATGCTGATCGTGCTGCGCGGGCTGCTCGTCGGCGCGACCGAGGGCAAGACGCTCTTCGGTATGCCCGACGCCTTCTACACCCTCGCCACCTCGACGTTCCTGACCATCCCGCTCTCGGTGTGGCTGGCCGCCGCCTCCTTCGGCATCGCGGGCTTCGTCCTCAAGTACCACCGCGTCGGGCGCGCGTTGTACGCGATCGGCGGCAACCCGGACGCGGCGCGCGCCGCCGGCATCCGCGTCGAGCGCGTGATGCTCGGCGTGTTCGTCGTCGCCGGGGTCCTCGCCGCCGTCGGCGGACTCATGCAGACCGGTTACGTCGGCGCGATCAACGCCAACCAGGGCCAGAACATGATCTTCACCGTGTTCGCGGCCGCCGTCATCGGCGGCATCAGCCTCGACGGCGGCAAGGGCACCATGTTCGGCGCCCTCACCGGCGTCCTGCTGCTCGGCGTCGTACAGAACCTGCTCACCCTCGCCCAGGTGCCGTCCTTCTGGATCCAGGCCATCTACGGCGGAATCATCCTGGTCGCCCTGATGATCGCGCGCGTCACCACCGGCCGCGCACAGGACTGACCCCGCTCCGGGTTCCCCGTCTCCTTGCCCCTTTCCGGAAAGGCCTCCTGTGTCCCCGACTCCCGCCC
This sequence comes from Streptomyces sp. A18, assembly GCF_059026065.1. NCBI lineage: Bacteria > Bacillati > Actinomycetota > Actinomycetes > Kitasatosporales > Streptomycetaceae > Streptomyces > Streptomyces sp. A18. The sequence goes on from NZ_JBWLKL010000024.1 coordinate 17,044, forward strand.
GCATCACCGCGGTTGACACCTACGACGTACGGTTTCCGACCTCACGGGAACTGGACGGATCCGACGCAATGAACCCGGACCCCGACTACTCCGCCGCCTATGTGGTCCTGCGCACCGACGCGGACGACGGCCTGGAGGGGCACGGCTTCACCTTCACCATCGGGCGCGGCAACGACGTCCAGGTCGCCGCGATCGAGTCGCTGCGCCACCACGTCCTCGGCCGGTCCGTCGATGAACTGTGCGCCGATCCGGGAACGTTGAACCGCGACCTCATCGGGGACAGCCAACTGCGCTGGCTCGGACCCGAGAAGGGCGTGATGCACATGGCGATCGGCGCCGTCGTCAACGCGCTGTGGGACCTGGCGGCCAAGCGTGCCCGCAAGCCGCTGTGGCGGTTCCTCGCGGACGCCGAACCCCAGTGGCTGGTCTCCCAGATCGACTTCCGCTACATCGCCGACGCGCTCACTCCTCAAGAGGCCCTGCAGATACTCCAGTCGGGCCGTCATGGAGCCGCCGAGCGTGAAGTCCTGTTGCGGACCAACGGCTACCCCGGCTACACGACGTCACCGGGCTGGCTCGGCTACAGCGACGAGAAGCTGACCCGCCTCGCCCGCCAGGCCGTGGCGGACGGCTTCACCCAGATCAAGCTGAAGGTCGGCGCGGACCTGGCCGACGACGTACGCCGCTGCCGTACCGCACGTGAGGCGATCGGGCCCGGCATCCGCATGGCGATCGACGCCAACCAGCGCTGGAACGTCGACGAGGCCGTCACCTGGACGCGCGCCCTGGCGGAGTTCGACCCGTACTGGGTCGAGGAACCCACGAGCCCCGACGACGTCCTCGGCCACGCGGCGATCCGCGAGGCGGTCGCCCCCGTCAAGGTCGCCACCGGCGAGCACGTGCAGAACCGCATCGTCTTCAAGCAACTCCTCCAGGCCGGTGCGATCGACGTGCTGCAGATCGACGCGGCCCGGGTCGGCGGTGTCAACGAGAATCTCGCGATCCTGCTGCTCGCCGCCAAGTTCGGCATCCCCGTCTGCCCGCACGCCGGCGGCGTGGGCCTGTGCGAGCTCGTCCAGCACCTGTCGATGTTCGACTACGTGGCGCTGTCCGGGACCACAGAGAACCGTGTCATCGAGTACGTCGACCACCTCCACGACCACTTCATCGACCCGGTCGCGGTGCGCGAGGGCCACTACATGGCACCCACCGCACCGGGCTTCTCGGCCACGATGCGGGCCGAGTCCCTCGCCGAATTCACCTATCCGGACGGCGCCTTCTGGGCCGCCGACCTCGCCCAGGGCAAAGGAGCAGCTGCATGACTGACTTCGAGGGGCTCAAGGCCCTGGTCACCGGCGGAGCCTCCGGGATCGGGCGGGCCACCGCCGAGCTGCTCGCCGCGCGCGGCGCCCGGGTCGCGGTGCTCGACCTGGACCCGACCACCGTGGAGAAGCCGCTCACCGGCTACCGCGCCGACGTGTCGGACGACGCCTCGGTGCGCGAAGCCGTCGCCGCCGCCGTGGCCGACCTCGGCGGACTCGACGTACTGATCAACAATGCGGGGATCGGCGCGCAGGGCACCGTCGAGGACAACGACGACGCCCAGTGGCACACGGTGCTCGACGTGAACGTCCTCGGCATAGTGCGCACCACCCGCGCCGCCCTGCCGCACCTGCGCGGCTCCACCCACGCGGCGATCGTCAACACCTGCTCGATCGCCGCGACCGCGGGTCTTCCGCAGCGCGCCCTGTACTCGGCGTCGAAGGGCGCGGTGCTCTCCCTGACGCTCGCGATGGCCGCCGATCACGTACGCGAAGGGGTACGCGTCAACTGCGTCAACCCCGGCACCGTGGACACCCCCTGGGTCGGCCGCCTCCTGGACGCCGCGCCCGACCCGGCGGCCGAGCGTGCCGCCCTCGAGGCCCGCCAGCCCACCGGTCGGCTCGTGTCGGCGGACGAAGTCGCGGGCGCCGTCGCCTACTTGGCGAGCCCGCTGTCCGGCGCCACCACCGGCACCGCGCTCGCCGTCGACGGCGGAATGCAGGGCCTGCGGCTCCGCCCGGCGGGCCGGTGAGCGGCGTGGCCCGCCGCACCCTGGGACCCGGCGGCGTCGAGGTGACCGAGCTGTCCCTCGGCGCCGCCGGACTCGGCAACCTCTACACGCCGATCACCGACGAGGAGGCGACCGCGGCGATCGACGCCGCATGGGACTCGGGCATCCGCTACTTCGACACCGCGCCGCATTACGGCATCGGTCTCTCCGAGCGCAGGCTGGGAGAGGCGCTGCGGACCCGCCCGCGCGAGACGTACACGCTCTCGACCAAGGTGGGACGCCTGCTCGAAGCGGTGGCGGAACCCGAGGGCGACGACCTCGCCCACGGCTTCGCGGTGCCCGCCACGCACCGCCGCGTCTGGGACTTCAGCGCGGACGGCGTCCGCCGCTCCATCGAGGCGAGCCTCACCCGCCTCGGCCTCGACCGCGTCGACATCGTCTACCTCCACGACCCGGACGACCACGCGGAACAGGCCTTCCGCGAGGGCTATCCGGCCCTTGAGCGGCTGCGCTCCGAAGGCCTCGTCGGCGCGATCGGCGCGGGCATGAACCAGACGGCGATGCTCACCCGCTTCGTCCGCGACACGGACGTCGACGCCGTCCTGTGCGCGGGTCGCTACACGCTCCTGGACCAGAGCGCCCTGGCCGAACTGCTCCCCGCGGCACGCGAGCACGGCAAGTCGGTAGTGATCGGCGGCGCCTTCAACTCGGGCCTCCTCGCCGACCCCAGACCCGGCGCGACGTACGACTACGCGACCGCGCCCCGCCCCCTCTTGGACCGCGCCCTGCGTCTGAAGGCGACGGCGGAGCGGCACGGCACCACGCTGCGGGCCGCGGCCCTGGCCTTCCCGCCGGCCCACCCGGCGGTGGCCTCCGTGCTCGTCGGCGCGCGCTCGGCGGACGAAGTCCGTGACACGGCAGCCCAGTTCGCGGCCGAGGTTCCCGCGGACTTCTGGAAGGAAGCACGCGCCGAAGGTCTGCTGCCCGCCGACGTCCCCATTCCCGCCCCCGGTTCCGGAGAGGATTCCGCGTGAGAATCGCCCTGCACACCAAGGTCCGCACCGACCGCGTCGCGGAGTACGACGCCGCGCACCGCGACGTGCCCGCCGAGCTCGTCGCCGCCATCCGCGCGGCGGGCGCCACCTCCTGGACGATCTGGCGCAGCGGCACCGATCTCTTCCACGTCCTGGAGTGCGAGGACTACGCTCGTATGCTCGCCGAGCTGGACAAGCTGCCGGTCAACATCGCCTGGCAGGCACGCATGGCCGAGCTCCTGGACGTCGTCCACGACTACTCGGCCGAGGGCGCGGAGGCGGGGCTCCCCGTCGTATGGGAACTGCCGTGACAGCACTCGTCAAGGGGCTGTCGTGACACCACTCGCAAGGGAGCTGCTGCCGTGACACCGCACCTCGTCGACGCCCACCACCACGTGTGGGACCTCTCCGTACGCGACCAGGGGTGGATCAGCGGCGACGCGCTCGCCCCGATCCGCCGGAACTTCTCCCTCGCCGACCTCCTGCCCGAGGCCCGCGCCGCGGGAGTCACCGCCACCGTGCTCGTCCAGACGGTCACCGTGGCCGATGAGACCCCCGAGTTCCTTGCCCTGGCAGCGGACAGCGACCTCGTGGCGGGCGTCGTCGGATGGACCGACCTCACCCGCCCGGACGCCGCCGACACGCTCGCGGGGCTGCGGCAACTCCCGGGCGGGCAGCACCTCGTGGGCATCCGGCACCAGGTCCAGGGTGAGCCCGACCCGCAGTGGCTGCTGCGGCCCGACGTGCGCCGTGGCCTGGCCGCGGTCGGCGCTGCGGGCCTCGCCTACGACCTCGTCGTCCTGCCCCATCAACTCCCTGCCTGTGTCAGGTCGGCCCAGGAGCACCCCGAACTCACCTTTGTACTGGACCACGTGGGCAAGCCGCCCATCGCATCCGGCGACCTCGAACCCTGGTCCACGGCCGTCCGCACGCTCGCCGCGCTGCCCAACACGGTCTGCAAGCTCTCCGGGCTGGTCACCGAGGCAGACCGGAAGAGCTGGACGGTCGACGACCTGCGGCCGTACGCGGACACCGTCCTGGACGCCTTCGGACCGGGCCGCCTGATGTTCGGCTCGGACTGGCCCGTGTGCACCTTGGCCGCCACGTACGCAGAAGTCATCGATATCGCGGGGGAGTTGACCAAATCGCTGAACGACAGCGAGCGCGCCGCCCTCTTCGCCGGGACCGCGACCCGCGTCTACCGCCTCTGACTCCCGCAGCCTCAGGGCCGCACGTCGACCCGCGTCGGCGGCAGGAACTCCCGCACGTACGTCCGCTCCCAGCAGGCGCCCGTCTCGCGCAGCTCACGCCAGGTCGTGTAGCGGTAGCGGTAGAGGCGGGCGCGGATGTACGCGGGCGGCGCGTCCGGCGGGAACGGGACGTGGCGCAGCAGCCGCAGCGTGTCCCGGTCGCCGTCCAGGAGCCGCTCCACCAGTGGGCCGAACCACGACCTGGCGTACGCGGGGGAGAGCGCGGCGAACCACATCATCCAGTCGAGCCGCAGGTGGTACGGCGCGAACTGCCGCGGCCAGCGGCGCACATCGCCCGGCTTGCCCTTGAACTCGTACTCCCGCCACTGTGACTCCTGACGGGGCGTCGTGTCCGCCGTTCCCTCGATGACCACTTCCTGACGGACGCGGCTGACGCTGCCGAACGCGCCGTACGCGTTGACGAGATGGAGCGGGTCGAAGGAGTAGTTCATGATCTGCCGCCGTGAGAACAGATTGCGCGCGGGTCGGTAGCTCAGCCCCAGGAGCAGGACCGTCACCGCGATGACCAGCACCTCGTACCAGAGTGGGGGAGCGGGGGAGTCCGACGGTGCTCCCGTGCCGCCGAAGTCCACGACGGGCACGGCGAGCACGATCGTCGCCCAGTTCAGCCAGGAGAAGTTGCCCGACAGGACAAGCCACAGCTGGGTGGCGATCATCAGGCAGGCCGCCGCCGTGGCGATCGGCTGCGGCGTGAACAGCAGGACGGGTACGACGAGTTGGGTGAAGTGGTTCGCCGCGACCTCCATCCGGTGGACCGGCTCGGGCAGATGGTGGAAGAACCAGCTCAGCGGGCCCGGCATCGGCTGGGTCTCGTGATGGAAGTAGAGGCAGGTGAGCTTCCGCCAGCACGCGTCGCCGCGCATCTTGATCAGCCCGGCCCCGAACTCGACGCGGAACAGCACCCAGCGGAGCAGGAGGAGGACGAGCACGGGCGGCGCCGTCTCGTCGTTGCCGAGGAAGACGGCGAGGAAACCCATCTCCAGGAGGAGCGACTCCCAGCCGAAGCCGTACCAGGTCTGCCCCACGTTCACGATGGAGAGATACAGGACCCACGGCACGACCCACAGCAGCATGCCGCCCCACAGGGGGAGGAGAGCGTCCGCGCCCGCGAGCAGCGCGAGCGAGGAGGCGCAGCCCGTCCACGCGACGGCGGCGAAGAACCGGTCCGAGTAGTGGAGCTGGAAGAGGCTCGGTGCCTTGCGGAACGGCACGCGCTCGACGTAACGCGGCACGGGCAGCATGCCGCGCTCCCCGATCAGCGCCCGGAACTGCAGCGCGGCGCCCAGGAAGGCGACGAGATAGAGCACGGCGAGCGCCCGCTGGAAGACGAGCCGGCTGAGCCAGTACTGATCTGCGGTGAACCACTCCACGAGGCCATCTTGCGCCCAGACCGGCCGGTCTCCCCTCCTGACCGCCCCGTGGCCCCTCCGAAAGGGCCCGGCTCGCTCCCTCCCCGCTTGCGCACAGCCTCCGACGGCCGCAGAGAATGGGGGCAAAGTGCCCGATAACAGGCGGGAGAGCACGGTGCGTGTGCCCACCAGGCCCACCAGGCCCACCAGGCCCACCAGGACCTATGCGACGGCCTTCGCGATATCCGTGGCCCTCGCCGTCGCGGGATGCTCCGAGGGCGGCGCGACGAATTCCGCGGGCAGCGGCCCCGAGCTGTTCATGCAGCCGGTCGCCGACCAGGGCCCCGATCCGTTCACCGAGTCCACCGCCACCTCCACGGCGACCCCCTCGCCCGTCACCCGTTCGCCGCAGCCCTCGACGACGGGAACCTCCTCGCCCACGACGCAGGGCGTGCGGTCCCTGCCGGGCGGTACGCCGGGTCTGTACGGCGGCACGGAGTCCGTGGGCAGCTGCGATGTCGCCGCCCAGGTCCGCTTCCTCACCGCCGACCAGGGCAAGGGCCGCGCCTTCGCCCAGGCGTCGGGCATCTCCCGGGCCGACATCCCGAGCTTCCTCCGGAGCCTGACGCCGGTCGTCCTGCGGGCGGACACCCGCGTCACGAACCACGGCTACCGCGACGGCGGTGCGACCAGCTACCAGTCCGTGCTGCAGACGGGCACCGCCGTGCTCGTCGACAACCGGGGACTGCCGCGCGTGCGGTGCGCCTGCGGGAACCCGTTGAAGCCGCCGGTCGCCCTGAAGGGCACACCGAACCAGCAGGGCAGGCCCTGGTCCGGCTACCGCCCGGCGCAGGTGGTCGTCGTGACGCCGGCGCCGAAGGTCATCGTGAACATCACCATCGTGAACATCACCAACAACACGTGGATCGAGCGGAAGACGGGCGACCACCACGGCGACAAGGACCGCGTGGTGCCGCCGCCGCGTCCCACACCGACACCGACACCGACACCGACCCCCACCCCGACGCCCACGCCCACGACGCCGAGCCCGAGCGAATCGGACGAGGACAGCGGCACCCCCACCGACCCGGGCACCACGTCCACGGAGTGCCCGACACAGGCCCCCGCCCCGGACGCGGATCCCCCCACCGGCACCCCGTCCGAGATCCCTCCCGGCTGCCCCACGCCCACACCCACGTCGAGCGAGCCCAGCACGCCGGACGACGACACGGTGCCGCCCCCGCCCGACCAGGACCCCGGCGACGAGACCGGCCCCGAGAGCGTCCCGGACGACCCCTCCCTGGGTGACTCCCCGCTGACCAGCGATCCCGGCACTTTCCAGAGCTGAGCGTGCGCGCTCGGGCCCGACAGCGAAGAATCATGAAGTGTCATGACGCCCACGTCACTGCCGGACGACTGGCCAGCGGATCCAGGGTCGGTCCTGGCGCTCAACCTCACAGGCTGCTTCGACTGGGACCTCGACAGCGGCCTGATGCATCTCGACGCCGCCGGTCACGCGGTATTCGACCTGCGGGCCGACGAGTACGACGGCCACCCGGCGAGCCTCGCCGTCCGGGTCCCGCCGGTCGAGTCGCACCGCCTCGACGCCTACGTCTCGCACGCCCTCAAGGACGGCAGCCGCACCTACGGCATCTACTTCCGCATCCGGCTGCGCGGGGGCGGCCTGCGCTGGACCCATACCCAGGGGTACATCCACCGCGACGAGACGGGCCGCCCGCGGCGCATCGTGGGCGTCATCCGCGACGCCACGCAGGAACTGGGCGACAGCACGGCCCGGCACCAGCGTGCGGACGAGGAGGAGGACCGGCGCCGCCGTACGAGCATCGTGCAGGGCACCACGGCGGCCCTCGCGCACGCCCGCACCGTCCGGGACGTCATCGACGTACTCAAGGACACCCACGGTCTGGCGCACCTGGGCGCATCGAACCTGGTCATGGGCCTGGTCGAGGCCGGGCGGATCCGACTGGTCGCCGAGGGGCCCGTGGGCAGCTTCGTGCCGGGCACCAAGTTCACGCGGATCGACGAGCGGTATCCGATGAGCGACGCCGTGCGCACGCTCTCGCCGCGCTTCATCGAGACGGAGGCGGAGTTCGCCGCCTCGTACCCGGATCTGTGGCCGCACATCGACAAGCTGGGCATCTCGTCGGCCGCCTATTTGCCGCTGATCGCGCAGGCCAAGCCGATCGGCGTGCTCGGCCTGCTCTACCAGGACAAGACCGGCTTCACCGAGGAGGAGCGCAACGTCCTGGTCGCGCTGAGCAGCGGCATCGCGCAGAGCCTCCAGCGCGCCATGTTCTACGAGCAGGAGAAGGACCTCGCCCAGGGCCTCCAGCAGGCCATGCTGCCGCGCACCATCCCCGGCGTGCCCGGCGCCGACGTCGCGGTCCGCTACCGCTCGGCGGCGCTGGGCCGGGACATCGGCGGCGACTGGTACGACGTGATCCCGCTGCCCGGCGGCCGCGTGGGGGCGGTCATCGGCGACGTACAGGGTCACGACACGCACGCGGCGGCCGTCATGGGCCAGCTGCGCATCGTGCTGCGCGCCTACGCCGCCGAGGGGCACACGCCCGCCACCGTCATGGCCCGTGCCTCGGGGTTCCTGCACGAGCTGGACACCGAGCGCTTCGCCACCTGCCTCTACGCGGAGGCCGATCTGTCGACGGGCGTCGTCCAGCTGGTGCGGGCCGGGCACATCGACCCGCTGGTCCAGCGGCTCGACGGGAGCTGCCGCAGGGTCCCGGTCGACGGCGGTCTGCCGCTGGGCCTCTCGGCCGAGTTCGGCCGCCTCGAATACCCGGTCACCACCTTCGAACTCGACGCGGGACAGACCCTGTTGCTCTTCACCGACGGCCTCATCGAGGAGCCGGGCGTGGACCTCGACGACGGACTCAAGGCCCTGGGCGAGCTCGCCTCCTCGGGGCCGCGCGACCTGCAGCGGCTCGCCGACCGGCTCTGCGGGATCGTGGACGAGCGGGGCGGTGACGACGACGCGGCGCTGCTGCTCCTGCGCCGCCGCCTCATCGACGCGCCCCGGTCGGGCGGCCGGCTCCAGCAGCACGTCGGCCCCGGGGATCCGGAGGCGCTCGCCGAGGCCCGGCACATGATCCGCGCCGCGGTGCGTGCCTGGGGTGCGCGGGAGCGCGCGGACGAGATCGAGCTGGTGGCGGACGAGGTGATCACCAACGCCCTGATGCACACCGACGGCGCGGCGGTCGTGACCCTGCGGGTCCTCAGCGGCGGCGTCCGGCGCCTGCGCGTCGAGGTCGAGGACTCCTCCAGCGCGCTGCCGCGCCGCAGGGAGGCCGGGGAATCGGGGGTGTCGGGGCGGGGGTTGCTCCTGGTGGACATGCTCGTGGACGAGTGGGGCGTCGAGTCGCGGGGCAGCGGCAAGTGCGTGTGGTGCGAGTTCATCGTGCCCGCGAGGGACGGTCAGGGTCAGGTCGGGCGGACGGCGCCGCCGGAACAGGGTCAGGAGTGAGGCATGCCGGAACTTCCCGAGGTAGAGGCGCTGCGCGCCTTCCTCACCGACCAGCTCGTCGGACACGAGATCGTGCGGGTGCTGCCCGTGGCGGTCAGTGTCCTCAAGACGTACGACCCGCCTCTCACCGCCCTCGAGGGCCGCACCGTCACGGCCGTGGCGCGCCACGGCAAGTTCCTCGACCTCGACGCGGACGGCCTGCACCTGGTCACCCACCTCGCCCGCGCCGGCTGGCTGCACTGGAAGGACCGCCTGCCCGACGGCCCGCCACGCCCCGGCAAGGGCCCCCTCGCGCTGCGCGTCGCGCTGGAGACGGGCGAGGGCTTCGACCTGACGGAGGCGGGCACGCAAAAACGCCTCGCGGTGTACGTGACCGACGACCCGGCGGCGATCCCGGGCATCGCCCGCCTGGGCCCCGACCCGCTGGCCCCGGACTTCGACGAGGAGCGTTTCGCCGGGCTCCTGACGGACGAACGCCGGCAGATCAAGGGCGCGTTGCGGGACCAGACCCTGATCGCGGGCGTCGGGAACGCGTACAGCGACGAGATCCTGCACGCGGCCCGCATGTCCCCGTTCAAGCTCACGTCGCGCCTCACGAAGAAGGAGGTGCACGGGCTGTACGCAGCGCTGCGGGCCACGCTGACCGAGGCGGTGGAGCGCTCGCACGGCGTCGCGGCGGGCCGCCTCAAGGCGGAGAAGAAGAGCGGCCTGCGCGTCCACGGCCGTACCGGCGAGCCCTGCCCGGTCTGTGGCGACACCATCCGCGAGGTCTCCTTCAGCGACTCCTCCCTCCAGTACTGCCCCACGTGCCAGACGGGCGGGAAGCCGCTGGCGGACCGAAGGATGTCGCGGTTGCTCAAATAGGCGGGTGCGAAGGGGAGTTCAGCTGGCGGGCCGCGAGGCGGGGGGTCTCAGGGGCGCCGCAAGGTCAGCAAGGGCTGTCCGTCCGTCGTGCGCACCTCGTAGCGGGCGATGTCATCGCGGGGCAGAGCCGCGCCGCCGCGTGTCGACAGACCGGCGGACCGCTCGCCGGCGGGTTCGTCGGCGGGCTCGTGGAGGGGCACCTTCCACGTCGTCACCGTCTGCCGGGAGCCATCGGTGCCGACGGCGACGAGTTCGCAGACACGGCCGCCGTGCGGGTCGCGGACACGGAGCCCGATGTCCGTGCCCCAGTCACGGCCCTGCGCGGTCAGGGTCGCCGAGACGCCGGTGCGGCCGTCGCGGGCCGTGATCTGTTCCGGTCCGGGCCCGTCGGCCCTCAGGACGGCCGTCGCGGGCGCCGCGACGGCCAGGACGACGCTCGCCGCGACCGCGCACAGCCACCGTCGGCGCCCGGCCCTGCGCAGCCGCCCCGCCTCGGCGAGCAGCCGGTCGACGAGTCCGGGGTCGGGCACGGCCAGCGGTTCGACGTGGGGCGGTGTGAGGCGGTCGTACGTCGCCAACTGCTGTGCTGTCGAGCCGAGTTCATCGATCATGGCCCGACACGGGGGGCAGTCCATGAGGTGGTCGTCGAAGCGGAAGGTGTCCGCCGCGTCGAGGACACCGAGCGCGTAGGCGCCGGCGTCGCGATGCCGCTCCAGGGACCTCATGGCGTTCCTTGCGTGACGTGTCGGGCAGGGGGTGCTTCCTGCCCTCCCGTACGCAGCGGACCGCCGAATCACTCAAGACGCGGGACGAGAACACTCGCACGAGGCGTCAGAACAGATGGATCGCCAGGTGACCGAGCGGCAGCCCCAGGCGCCACGCCGCCGTCCACACCTTTGGTCCGTCGTCCTCGCCGCCCGGTGAACCGCCGCCGGGTACCGCGTCCAGATCGGGCGCGAGCAGCTCCGTCTCCTCGAGCCAGCGCCACGCCAGATCGGCCAGCTGAAGGTCGGGCGCCGGCTCCCCGGAGGCGACCGCGTCCGCCGTGAGGACGGCCATCCGCTCGCCGACCCAGTCCTGCCACGGCTGGTCGTAGGCCGTCAGGGACAGCCAGGTCTCCAACTGGGAGACCACGCGGATGCCCGACAGTTCGCCATTCGTGTCGGAGAGGAAAATAGTCAGGGCCAGAGCATCACGCCCCGCGCGGTATTCGAAAGATGTCGGCGGCATCAAATCGCCGGTACGTAGTAATTCGTCCGCGATGTACTCGGCGTACAACCACGCCATCGGTACGGCCAGTTCGCCACCGCTTGGGCCCTCCGCGTTTCCTCGGCTCTCGTGCAGCATCCCGTCTCGCCTTCCTCCGATCCGTGCGCGTCGCCGGCCTCTGGCCCCCAATCCGGAACACGGATGAGGACAGCCGATTACCCAAAGGGGGCTCTGAGCAAGGCGCTTTACAGAGGTTTGACCCAGCGCTCGGTTTCGTCGCAGGTCGGACGCCCTGTGTTCTTCGTGTCACATGGCCTGATGATATGACTCCGTTTCAGGGACTATGACGGCATTGCTGCTTGACTCGACCTTGTGTCCGAATGTGGATTCGTTTCGCCGAATGTTCCCCATTCACGGAGCCTGGTCGATGACGCAGCGCACACCGCAGGGCAAAGCCGTTCTGGCGGCCGTAATGATCGGATCCACTCTCGCCGCGACCGCGGCCTGCGCGACGAATACGGAGCCCCCGCAGGAGCGGAAACCGAAGCAGCAGAGCGAAAAGCAAACGGACGGCGCCCGGGGAAGCAATCGGGAGGTTCCGCCCCCCGCGCCCTCGGCCGCGGGCGGCGGCCCGGACGCGCCGCGCCCCTTCACCCTCGTCGCCTCCGGAGACGTGCTCCCGCACTCCTCGATCATCCAGCGGGCCAATGCCGACGCGGGCGGCGACGGCTACGACTTCGCGCCGATGCTCAAGGGGGTCGAACCCGTCGTGTCGAAGGCGGATCTGGCGATCTGTCACATGGAGACGGTCTACGGCGCGAACGGCGACTACACCGGCTACCCCAGCTTCAAGTCCCCGCCCCAGATCGCCCGCGCCCTGAAGGCCACCGGCTACGACTCCTGCTCCACCGCCTCCAACCACACGCTCGACGACGGCGCCGCGGGGGTGAGCCGTACGCTCGGAGCGCTCGACAGGGCAGGCGTCAAGCACGCGGGTTCGGGCCGCACAGCCGCCGAGGGCAGGTCCCCCGCGTGGATGCGCGCGGGCGGCGCGAAGGTGGCGCAGCTCGCGTACACGTACGGCACGAACGGTTATCCGATGCCCCCGGGCAAGCCCTGGACGGTCAACCTCATGGAGCGTGAGCGGATCGTCGCGGACGCGCGCGCCGCGCGGAAGGCGGGCGCGGACGTGGTCGTGGTCTCGGTCCACTGGGGCACGGAGTGGCAGGACGCCCCGGACCGCCGCCAGCTGAGCCTGGGGAAGGAGCTCACCGCCTCCCGCACGCAGGGCCGCCCCGACATCGACCTCATCGTGGGCACGCACGCGCACGTCCCCCAGGCGTACGAGAAGGTCAACAAGACCTGGGTCGTCTACGGCATGGGCGACCAGATCGCCGGCGACATGATCAACCACGACGGCGAGAACGACCCCCGGGGCAACCAGGGCACTCTCGGCCGCTTCACGTTCGCCCCGCCCAAGGCATCGGGCGGACGCTGGGAGGTCGAGAAGGCCGAGTTCATCCCCCAGTGGTTCAACACGGGCACGGGCCGCGTGACCAACCTGAACGCGGCGCTGGCCCGCGGTGAGGACGTCTCCGACGTTCGCGACCGGATCCGCCAGGTCGTCCTGAGCCGTGGTGCGGGGAAGGACGGCCTGGTGATGGGCAAGTAGCAGGGCCGTCGGCCGCGAGATCCTCCCAAGCTCGGCCACGTCGGTCCGGTGGTGGACGCCTGCGGCCCGGCTGAGACTTCAGCCGGGCCGCAGCACCGGTGCGGCCGTCATCCCCCGATCCGCACCAGCCACCCCCGCCCCGGCTCCACCCGCAGCGCCTCACCGGCGGCGAACCTCCGCTCCGGCTGGAACCCCTCGATCGCGGGCGCGCACGCGGCGACGGGCCCCGAGGCCGTGCCGAGGACGACGTCCACCGGTTCCCCGGCCCACGAGGCGAGCGCCGTCACGGTCCCTCCTGGCCCCTCCCATGTGGTGGCGAGGACATCGTCCCGCCCGGTCCGCACCGGAGGCGTGCCGGTGGCCCCGGCGGCCCACCAGCCCGTCATCTCCGCCTCCGGGAGGCGGAGTTGGTCGAAGGCGCGCCACAGGGGCCGTACGTCCGTCATGGGCGCCCGTGCCGTCATTCCGAAGACGAGCCCGCGCCAGGGATTCCCGCCGCCCTCCAGCATCTCGCCCATCAGGCCGAAGGGAACGCCCGAGATCTCGACGAGCCAGTACGCCGGATCACCCCCGGCGGAGCCGTCGGTGCCCTCGGAGCCCTCGGAGCCTTCGTAGTCGAAGAGCTCGCCCAGCCAGAGCCGATCGACGTACGGCAGCAGCTCCGCGTACAGATTGGCGCTTGAGGCGAACCCGTCCGCCTCCCGGAACTGGTTGCAGGAGTGCAGGTCGATCAGCGGCGGCTCGTCACCGGAAGCGGAGAGCACCTTCCGGACCCGCTTCATGGTCGTGCGGTCGTACGCCACGTCGTCGAGATAGAGCCCGTCGACCCCGACGACTCGCCGCAGCCGTTCGATCCCGCTCACATAGGAGTTGTGCCACCGCGAGTCACCGGACGTGACGACCGCGACGTCCCCCACGTCGGGCGCCACCCACCCGGGCACGTAGTTCCCGCCCAGATGCTCCCGCAGCCACGCGTGCCCGCCACCAGGGCCCGGCGCGAAGATCTCGTCGCCGAGGGCGGCGAGTACCGGCAACTCCGGCGTATGGCGCGTCAGTTCGCGCACCGTGTCGTACACCTTGACCCGGATGCCGAGCCGGTGCGCCTCCTCGGTGTAGGAGCGCAGGGCGTCCGCGCCGAGCAGCGGGTCGTTGATGTACGGATTGGGCGGCGTCGCATGGTGCAGATTGGCGACGTTCGCACCGTACTCGGCGATCTCCGTGGGTGACGCGTACGCGTGGAAGTAGCGCTCGGAGAGCTGCCGCGCCGGGTCGAGCGGCTTGAACGGGGTCAGGAGCAGCCGGAACTCGAAGCAGCGGCTCTCGCCCGCGCGCAGCGTCAGCGGACCGCTGAAGGCGCACAGGCGCCGCACCCCCTCGCTCGTGCGCAGCCGCACCCCGCCCGACCCGTCGCCCGCCCAGGAGCGCGGTGTGCGCAGGGGCTTCTCCCGGTAGTAGTTGGTGTTCAGTGGTCGCGCGTAGTGCTCGTCGCGCAGGCCGAGCTGGAGACCCGCGGCCGGGTCGCCGAGCCAGAACGCGTCCTGGTTGCGGGTGGGCGTGTTCCAGCTCCAGTCGTACGTCGCCGGGCACGCGCGGCCGGTCAGGCCGAGCCCCATCGCGTACCGGGCGACCTCCTCGCGGACCGGTACCTCCAGCGTGACGTCGAGCTCGGTGTCGGCGGTGGCCTCGACGGTGGCCCGCACCACGAGGAAGCCGTCGGCCTCCAACTCGCCTTCGGTACGCAGGAGTACGTCCTGTCCGCCGGCCCGGGTCGACCAGGCCTCCCGCGCAGGGCCGAGGCGGTCCACGCTGAGTGGTCCGTGCTCCAGGGGGCGGCCGAGGTTCAGCGTCACGGGCGCGGCCAGCACGTCGCGGGGCGGGCCGTCGGCGCGCGTGACGGTCGGCGTGAAGGTGGAGACCAGCCGCCGGGGGAGTCCGTCCGGGCCGAGCTCGACCGTGCGGCCGAGGATCGTCAGGCGCTGCCCGCCCGCCTCGGCCGCCGCCGTCCCGACCGGGGTGTACGGCGCCACCGGTTCGTCTTCCTGCGCGAGCGCCGAGTCGAGCCATCCGAGCCGCGAGAGGCGCCACGGCTCACCGGCACCGCCGTCGGCGACGACGTCCTGGCCGACGGTGAGGCGCAACGGCAGCACGCGCTCCGGGGCGCCGGAAGCGCTGACGGCTATCTCCCCTTCGTACAGGCCTGGTTGAGCGTCCGCGGGAATGTCGACGCCGAACCACAGGGCCCCGGCACACTCCGCGCCGACCTCGACACGCCGCTCGAAGGCCGCTCCCCGCGCGTCGATGCCGCCCGTGCTGACGCACCGTACGGAGAAGGGCAGCCCGCGGACCTCGCCGCGTACGTCCGTCAGCTCCTGGGGCGCGTACACGCCGACCTGTACCGGGTAGAACTCGCCGCGGTCCGCCGTGACGTCGAGCGGGGTGAAGGGCGTGGCGAGCGCCCAGCGCGCGGGCAGCCGTCGGTAGCGGCCGAGCGGATGGGTGCGGTCCTCTCCGAAGAGGAGGAACCGCTCGCCGCTGTGGGCCTGGTGGAGCCGGGTGCGTTCCTCCTTCGTGGCCGCGAAGCCGAGGGGTGCGAAGGAGTCGACCGCGGAGGCCGCCTCGTAGCCGAAGGCCTCTGCGCGCGGCAGCTTCTCCCAGCCGTCGGCGTCGTGCAGGCCACAGCGGTGCACCCAGCCTGGGTCCGCCGTGCGCGTCGGGGGCCGGTAGGCGGCCTGCGGATAGTAGGGCTTGCCCGTGTGCGCGTACGGCAGGTAGTGCACGGCGTAGGTGCCGGGGCCGTCCACCGCCTCGAAGGCGATGCGCCCCCTCTCGTCCGTGACCTCCACGGCCACGGTGTTGCGCACCCGCTCCCCGGACGGGCCGACCACGATCACGTCCACCTCGCCGAGCCCCATATCCTGGCGCCGCCAGGGCAGTTCGGCCGCGACACCCGGGGCCGTGGTGTCGGAGGTGTCGGCGCGTACGAGAAGGCGGTGGTTGCCATAGACGTCGCTGTCCCAGGAGCCGATCCCGCATTCCAGCTCCGGATGACCAGTCTCACCCATCTGTGCTCCCCCAAGGGCGCTATTTATTAGGTAAGTTTCTCAATCGCTCCGGGTCACCCTGGAGATCAACCGATCGCGCTGTCAAGGGGGACGCCGTGAAGAGTGGGGACCCGTCGTTGCTGCGCCGCCTCAATGCGGCCGCGGCCCTGCGCGTGCTGCGCGAGCGGGATGAGATCACCGTGCCCGAACTGGCCACGCTCATCGGAGTGTCGCGGCCCACCGCCCAGGACCTGACGGCCCAGCTGCTGCGCGAGGGCCGCCTGGTGGAGCTCACCCCGGGCAGCGGAAGCGTGGGCAGACCCGCCCGCAGATTCCGTTTCCGGGCCGAGGCCGCCCATGTCCTCGGCGTGGACATCGGCGCGCACAAGATCCTGGTGCACGCCGCCGACCTGCTCGGCCGCACCGTGGCGACCCAGCGCGTGGCCGTCACGCCCGAACTGCCGGCCGCCCGGCGCCTGGACGCCGTCCGCGAGGCGATCGCCGGCTGCCTGGCCCAGCCGGCGGCGGCGGGCGTGCGCCCGCTGGCGACCGGCGTCGGCACCAGCGGCATGGTGGACGCCGCGGGCCGGGTGGTGGAGAGTGACTCGCTGCCCCAGTGGACGGGCCTCGACCTCACCCGCGAACTCGCCGACCCCGGCCACGGCCCCGTCGTGGTGGGCAACGACATCCAGCTCGCGACCCTCGCCGAGTGCACCGGGGGAGTGTCGGTGGGCTCCGGCGACTGCGTGTACCTGTACGTCGGCAACCGGCTCGGCATCGGCCTGTGGCTCCGCGGCGAGCTGCACCGCGGACACCGCGGCGCGGCGGGGGAGATGGTCGCGGGGGACGGCTGGGAGCGGTGCTACCAGCGGCTCCTCGACTGGTTCGCGGGGCACCAGGGAGCGGACAGGCCCACCCGTGAGAACGCCGCACGCGCGGTGGTGACCGCCGCCGCGGCGGGTGACGGCGGCGCCGAGTACACGCTGCGCGCCTTCGCCGAGGCCCTCGCCGACAGCCTGGCCCGCCACGTCGCCGTACTCGACCCGCAGTCCGTCGTGCTCGGCGGCGGCATCTCCCGTGCGGGCGCCCTGCTCAGCGAGCCGTTCGCGGCTCGGCTCGGCGCGCTCTGCCCCTACCGGCCGACGGTGCAAACCTCCGTACTCGGCGAGGAATCGACCGCAATCGGGGCAGCTCGCCTCGCACTGGAACACATCGATCACGCCGCGCGGAAAAGTCCAACTCTCTAGGACCGGAAGGTGGTTGACGAGCGGGAGCCACGCTTCGATGATGTGGCTCTCTTTCGGCAAGTTGGCTTTTTAATTGGCCGGCTCTCGACGGCCGTCCCGGCTGTCGGCTGCCGTTTTTCTGTTCCGTCGTGCCGCCAGGCCAGGGAGTACGTGTGACATCCCCAGCAACGCAGCGCAGGCCACGAGCCGCGTCGCCGCCACCGCCCGTGCCGGATCCGAAGTCCCCGAGCCCGCAGCGCCACCGCCGCGTCCCGCTCCGCGTACGACTGCGGAACAACTGGGTGATGCTCGCCCTCATGGCCCCGGGCCTGCTCTTCTTCCTGTTCTTCTTCTACGTGCCGATGCTCGGCAACGTCATCGCCTTCCAGGACTACCAGCCCTTCATCGGCTTCAAGGACAGCCCCCTGGTGGGCCTGGCCAATTTCCAGGAGCTCTTCGCCGACCCGGCGTTCTGGGAGGCGGTCCGCAACACCCTCGCGTTCGCCGCGCTCCAGCTGATCTTCTTCTTCCCGGCGCCGCTGGCCCTGGCCCTGCTCATCAACAGCCTGGTCAGCCCGCGCGTCAAGAAGTTCGTGCAGAGCGTCGTCTATCTGCCGCACTTCATCTCCTGGGTCCTTGTCGTCGCGCTCTTCCAGCAAGTGCTCGGCGGCGCGGGCCTGTTCAGCAACTACCTGCGCGACCACGGCATGTCCGCCCTGGACGTGATGACCGACCCGGGCACCTTCCCCCTCCTCATCACCGGCCAGGTGATCTGGAAGGACATCGGCTGGGGCATGATCATTTATCTGGCGGCGCTCGCGAGCGTCGACCAGAGCCTGTACGAGTCGGCGGCCGTCGACGGAGCGGGACGCTGGCGCCGCATGTGGCACGTGACGCTGCCCGCCGTGCGCGGTGTCACGATCATGCTGCTCGTGCTGCGCCTCGGAGACGTACTCTCCGTCGGCTTCGAGCAGTTCCTGCTCCAACGCGACGCGGTCGGCGCCCGAGCGTCGGAAGTCCTCGACACGTACATCTACTACCACGGCGTCGTCTACGGCGACTGGGGCGTCGGCGCCGCCGCGGGCCTGGTCAAGGGCGTCGTCGGGGCCTTGATGATCTACGGCGCCAACAAGGTCGCCCACGCCTTCGGAGAGCACGGGGTGTACAGCAAATGAGCAGCTTCGGATTCCCCCTGCGCACGCCGCGGACCCGCGAGGAGCGGCCCGCCTGGGAAGAGCCGCCGACGAAGATCGGCTCGGCCGCCAAGGCCGTCGTCATCACCGTCATCTGTGCCGTGATGATCCTGCCCTTCCTCACGGTCCTCTCCACCAGCCTGGCCTCCCGCGAGGAGATCACCGAAGCGGGCGGCTTCGTCCTCTTCCCCACGGACCCGACCCTGGAGGCGTACCGCACGATCCTTTCCGGTGGCATCGTCTCGCGCGCCGTAGTCGTCAGCGTCCTGATCACACTCGTCGGTACGGCACTCTCGCTCCTGACGACGATCGCGCTGGCATACGGCCTGAGCAAGCGCGGAGTCCCCGGCAGCAAGCCGATCCTCCTGCTGGTGCTCTTCACGCTGCTCTTCGTGCCGGGCATGGTGCCGATGTACGTGGTGGTCAAGGAGCTCGGACTCCTCGACTCCTACTGGTCGTTGATCCTCCCCGTCATGATCAACGCCTTCAACCTCGTCGTGCTGCGGGCGTTCTTCATGAACATCCCCGAGGAGCTGTACCAGGCGGCGCGGATCGACGGCGCGGGCGACTGGCGGATCCTGACCCGCATCGTGCTGCCGCTCTCCAAGGGTGTCGTCGCCGTCGTCGGCCTCTTCTACGCGGTGACGTACTGGAACGCGTTCTTCAACGCGATGCTGTACCTCAACGACTCCGGCAAGTGGCCGATCCAACTCGTCCTGCGCACCTACGTCGTCCAGGGCAAGTCCATCTCGGGCGACCAGCTCGGCGTCAGCCACATGCCGCCCCAGCAGTCGATCTCCATGGCCGTCGTCATGATCGCGCTCATCCCGATCCTGCTGCTCTTCCCGTTCCTGCAGAAGTACTTCACCAAGGGCGTGCTCACCGGCGCCATCAAGGGCTGAACTCCCCTCCCCCTGACACCCCCAGACCCCCTTTCGCGGAGATCCCCATGACAGGCATGTCCCGACGCACGTTCCTCAGCCTCTCCACCGCCGTCGCGGCCGGCGCGGCCGCCACCTCGCTCACGGGCTGCGGCTCGGGTGCGAAGAAGACGGGCGAGGCCGCATCGGCGAAGGTGAAGCTGCCTTCGTACGTCCCCTTCAGCAAGGTCAAGCCCGATCTGCCGCCGAACACGAAGGGCGTGTCGGCGGGGTTCCTCTCGTACCCGAAGGAGCTGGTGCGCAGCGTCCCGAAGGCCCCGGGCGACGGGTCGAAGATCACGATGCTCACCGAGATCTGGACCCAGCCGCCGACCCCCGCGGGCTCCAACGCGCACTGGAAGAAGGTGAACAAGGGGCTCGGCGTCGAGCTGGAGGCGATCCTGGGCACCGACCCCGGCTACGAGGAGAAGTTCTCCGCCGTCGTCGCGGGCGGCGACCTGCCCGACCTGATGTGGATACCGCCGAACCAAGGCATCCAGCACATCGCCGAACTGCTTGAGGCCAAGTGCGCCGACATCACCGAGTACGTGTCGGGCGACGCGGTGAAGGACTATCCGAACCTCGCCGCGATGACCCCCGAGCACTGGAAGACAGCGGTCGTCAACGGAAAGATCTGGGGCGCCCCCAGCCCGTATCCGGCCGTGGGCCAGGTCTACGGCGGCAACCCGAAGGTCTGGGCGAAGGCGGACGGTCTCTCGGCGGGCAGCCCCGAGGAGTTCCTCGCCAAGTGCAAGGAGGTCACGGGCGGCAAGGTCTGGGCCCTCGAACCGATCTACGTCAACGCGGCCAGCGTCATGAGCCAGTGTTTCGGCGCGCCCAACAAGTGGCGACAGAACAAGGACGGTTCGCTCACCTGGTGGCAGGAGACCGATGAGTACCTCGAAGCGCTCGACTTCGTCATCAAGCTGAAGAAGGCCGGGGTCTTCTACCCCGGCAACCCCAACATGGCGGACGCGAACACCAAGCTGGCGCAGGGAGCGATCGGCGCTGTCGTCTTCGCCAATCCCTTCAACGCACGCAAGGACATCCGCGTCCAGGACCCGGCTCTTGCCGCCGAGATCCTGATCCCGTTCGGCGCGGGCGGCAAGAAGCCGAAGCACCACTACCACCTCGGCACCATCGGCTACACGGCCATCAAGAAGGGCGACGAGAAGCGCGTGCGCATGCTGCTCGGCGTGCTCAACTACCTGGCGGCGCCGTTCGGCACCACCGAGCGGGAGTTCCTCGAATTCGGCACGGAGGGCACGGACTTCAGCTACGACAAGAACGGCTTCCCGGAGCGCTCGAAGACGGGCAAGAAGCAGGTCGAAGGCCTCTTCAGCGGTCTGACGACGGCCACCACATCGCCCTTCGCGCTCGTCGCGTCGACGTTCCCGGGCACCGAGCGTGCCCAGGACGTCAAGGACGTATACGCAGCCGAGCAGAAGCTCACCGAGACCGCCGTCCAGAACCCGGCGGTCGGCCACTACTCGGACGCGTACACCCAGCACTACGGCCGCATGTCGACCGAGGCGAAGGACCTCGTCAACGACATCGTGGGCGGCCGCAAGAAGCTGAGCGAGTGGAAGCCGTTCTGGGCCGAGTGGCGGGGCAGGGGCCTGGAGCAGATGGCGCGCGAGTACCAGAAGTCCATCGAGAAGAGCGCCTGACCGGCCCTCGGGAACTAGGGAACGCGGTCGGTCTTCGCCAGCTCCGACTTCCGGTACGAGTACGCGAAGTAGATGACGAGACCGACCGCGAACCACACGGCGAACCGCGCCCACGTCTGCCACTGCAGGAACGTGATCAGCCAGATGGAGAAGACGACCCCGATGGCGGGGACGACCGGCATCCCGGGGCAGCGGAACGTACGCGGCAGATCCGGCTGCTTGTAGCGCAGCACGATCACCGCGATGCACACCACGACGAACGCCAACAGGATCCCGATGTTGGTCAGTTCGGCCGCCTCGCCGATCGGCAGGAACCCGGCGATGGCGGCCGACGCGAACCCGACGATCCACGTCACGCGCGTCGGCACGTGCCGGGTCTTGTGCGTCTTGGCGAACCACTTCGGCAGCAGCCCGTCGCGCGACATGCTGAACCACACGCGGGTGACGCCCAGCATGAAGGTGAACATCACGGTGAGGATGCCGATGATCGCGCCGACCGCGATGACATCGGCGAGACCGCCCAGGCCCACCGACTTGAAGGCGGTGGAGAACCCGCTCTCCGGGTCGATGTCCTTGTAGTCCTGCATGCCCGTGAGGACGAGGCAGGCGAGGACGTACAGGACCATCGAGATCGCGAGCGAGTAGAGGATCGCCTTCGGCATGTGGCGCTGCGCGTCCTTGGACTCCTCGGCGGCGGTGCTCATCGCGTCGTACCCGAACACGGCGAAGAAGACCGTGGCCGCGCCCGTGAACGCGCCGCTGACGCCGAAGGGGAAGAACGGCTCGTAGTTCCCGGTGTTGATGTGGAAGAACCCGACCGCGATCACCACGAGCACGACGATGACCTTCAGGACCACCACGACCATCTCGAAACGCGCGGCGTTCTTGATGCCGAGGGTCAGCAGATAGGCGATGAGCAGGCAGAGGACCGCCGCGAACAGGTCGACCTTGTGGCCGTCGCCGGTGCCCGGCGCGCCCAGCATCCAGTTGGGCAGCTGCGCGCCCATGTCGTTGAGGAGGAAGTTGAAGTAGCCCGAGATGCCGATCGCGACCACCGCCACGATCGCCGTGTACTCGAGCAGCAGGTCCCAGCCGATGAACCAGCCGGTGAGTTCGCCGAGGACGACGTATCCGTAGGTGTACGCCGACCCCGCCTTCGGGATCAGGCCCGCGAACTCTGCGTACGAGAAGGCCGCCGCCGCGCTCGCGACACCGGCGATGAGGAAGGAGATGAGGACGGCGGGTCCGGCCGTGCCGTTGGCCACCGTCCCGGCGAGGGTGAAGATGCCGGCGCCGATGATGCCGCCGACACCGATCGCGGTGAGCTGCCAGAGGCCGAGCGAGCGGGAGAGCCCGCCACCCGCTTCGGTCTCTTCGAGGTGTTCGATGGGCTTGCGGCGCAGCACGCCGTGCCCCATCCGGAGTCCCGCCATGAGCTCCACCTTTTCGCAGACGGCAGTCGGCTGATGGCGGATCATGATGGCCCAGGCATGCGCATGACGGAAGACGCCACACCCCTCACACATGTGAGGGTTCAGCAGTCTGGCGCCCGTGGGTTACGGCACCACGGTGACGGGCCAGCGTCCCGCCTTGACCAGGCGTACCGCGACCGAGCCTACGATGCGGTGGCCCGCCTGCTCGGATGCGCCGACGACCACGGCGTCGGCCTTGAGATCGTCCGCCGCGGTGACCAGACCGCTGAAGGGGTCGCCGCGGAAGGTGTGGAACTCCCAGCGCACGTCGAATATGTCCTTCACCCGCTCGGCCGCGTCTCTGATCTCCGTGATCAGCCCTTCGGCGATCTCGTCGGTCGTCTCGGCCACCGGGGCGCCAAGGGCGGCGCCCGCGGCCATCACGGGCTGGACATAGACGACGGCGAGCAACGCGCGCTGCCGCCGCGCCAGGCCTCCGGCATATGCCGCGGCCCGGAGGGAGGAGTCCGACCCGTCGACACCGACGACGATCACCTTCGGGCCGTCCGTGCCGCGTTCGAACTGGTGGGAGTGGTCTTCAGTCACGCCGAGAGGCTATCGGAGCCCTTGCGCGCCGCCGGGCGTGGGCGGCGATGTCCGAGGCGTGCGGAGAACCCTCCGACGAGCGGAGCGGCACGGCCCTTCCTAGGGTCGATCCATGAGCACCAGCGTGGAGAGCCAGAGGACCGCGCCACCGCAGGGCGCAAGGGACCGCTTCCTCAGACGCGTCCCGGAAGGGTTCGCCGCCTTCTTCGGTGCCCTGGGCCTCTTCTGCGCGATCCTCGCGGTCATCGCCCCGCTGCGCCACCTCCTGCGCCCAGTGGTCCGCGTACTGGACCTCCTCACGGTCCCGGTCAGCCCGAACCTGGCGTACGCGGTCTTCCTCTTCCTCCTCGCCGCGGCGACCGCAGCCCGCAAGAAGGTCGCGTGGTGGCTGGTCATCATCTATCTGGGTCTCCTGCTCGCCTTCGACGTGCTGGGCATCGCCCTCGGCTTCTGGGCGGACTCGCTCCCGTCCCTGATCGTCTGCGGCATCGCGTTCGTGCTCCTGATCCTGGCCCGCAAGGAGTTCTCCGCTGACTCCCGCCGCGGCGCCGTCCGGCGGGCCGTCCTCGTGCTCGTCGCGGGCCTCGCCGTGGCGATCCTGCTCGGCTGGGGTCTCGTCGCGCTCTTCCCCGGTACGTTGCCGCGCAGCGAGGCCCTGCCATGGGCGGCGAACCGCGTCTGCGGCGGGCTCTTCACCGGCCACGACTACTTCGACGGCAGGCCCCCGCGCTCCCTGCACTTCTGGCTCGGCCTCTTCGGCGCCCTCGCCCTCCTCAATGCCGCCGCCACGCTCTTCCGCTCCCAGCGCATGGAAGCCGCCCTGCACGGCGACGAGGAACCCCGCATCCGCGCGCTCCTCGGCACGTACGGCGCCCAGGACTCCCTCGGCTACTTCGCGACCCGGCGCGACAAGGCCGTCGTCTTCTCGCCCAGCGGCAAGGCCGCCGTCACCTACCGCGTCGAGGCAGGCGTCTGCCTGGCCAGCGGCGACCCCGTCGGCGACCGCGAGGCCTGGCCGCACGCGATCGGCGCCTGGCTGGACGTGGCCAGGCAGTACGCCTGGGCCCCGGCCGTGATGGGGGCGTCCGAGGAGGGCGCCACCGCGTACGCGCGCTCCGGGCTCGGTGCGCTCCAGCTCGGCGACGAGGCGATCCTGCACGTCGCGGACTTCGACTTGGACGGCCGCGACATGCGCGTCACCCGGCAGGCCGTGAACCGCGTCCGCCGCACCGGCGCCACCACCCGCATCCGCCGTCACTCCACCCTCACCGACGAGGAGATGGAGGAGACGATCGACAAGGCCGACGCCTGGCGGGACACCGAGACCGAGCGCGGCTTCTCCATGGCGCTCGACCGTCTCGGAGATCCCGAGGACGGCGACTGTCTGCTCGTCGAGGCCCTGGACGCCGATGGGCGGCTGATCGCGCTGCTCTCCCTCGTCCCCTGGGGCAAGGACGGCATCTCGCTGGACCTGATGCGCCGCGACCGGGCCACCGCGCCCAACGGCGTCATGGAGTTCATGGTCGCCGAGCTCTGCGCGGGCGCAGGCAAGTTCGGGGTGCGCCGCATCTCCCTGAACTTCGCCGTCTTCCGCTCGGTCTTCGAGGAGGGCGCCCGCATCGGAGCCGGTCCCGTCCTGCGGCTGTGGCGCAGGCTGCTCCTCTTCTTCTCCAAGTGGTGGCAGCTCGAAGCGCTCTACCGCTCCAACGCCAAGTACCACCCTCACTGGTATCCCCGCTTCATCTGCTACGGCGACGCCGGGGCCCTCGCCCGGATCAGCCTCGCGTCGGGCATCGCCGAGGGCTTCGTCTCCGTGCCCTCGCTGCGCAAGCTGTGGGGCAAGGGCCACGGGACCAAGGGCGTCACCAAGCCCGCGAGCACCGAGGGGCTCCCACCGATCTCCGCCCTGGGCCTCGCGGGCCAGGGAGACGCGGCGGACGCCGACCCCATGTCCGCACTCCCCGACCAGGTCCGCATCCGCCACCGCAAGCTCGACCGACTGCGCGCCGACGGCGTCGACCCCTACCCCGTGGGTCTCCCACCGCGCACCCACACCCTCGCCGACGTGACGTCGGCCCTGACGGGGGATCAAGTGACGGTCGCGGGCCGCGTCATGCTCGTACGCGACTTCGGCGGGGTCATCTTCGCCGTCCTGCGCGACTGGTCCGGTGACCGCCAACTCGCCCTGACCCGCGACCGGTCGGGGCCGGACGTCCTGGAGCGCTTCACCTCCGGCACGGACATCGGCGACCACATCACCGCCACCGGTACGGTCGGCACCAGTGACCGGGGTGAGCTCACCGTCTTCGTCACCGGCTGGCAGCTCACCGGCAAGTGCCTGCGCCCGCTGCCCGACAAGCGCCGTGGGCTCGCCGACCCCGAGGCCAAGGTCCGCCGACGCTACCTCGACCTGGTCGCGAGCCCCGGTGCGCGCGACGTCGTCCGGGCCCGCTCCACCGCCGTACAGGCGTTGCGCCAGGGCCTGTTGGACCGCGGCTATCTCGAGGTCGAGACCCCGATGCTCCAGCAGATCCACGGCGGCGCCAACGCCCGGCCCTTCACCACCCACATCAACGCCTACGACCTGGACCTCTATCTGCGCATCGCGCCCGAGCTGTATCTCAAGCGGCTCTGCGTCGGCGGCATGGAGAAGGTCTTCGAGATGGGCCGCACCTTCCGCAACGAAGGCGTGAGCTACAAGCACAACCCCGAGTTCACCATGCTGGAGGCCTACCAGGCGTTCGCCGACTACGACGTGATGCTCGACCTCACGCGCGAGCTCATCCAGGGCGCGGCCACCGCCGCCTTCGGCGCCCCCGTCGCCCGCAAGGCCGGCGAGGACGGGCGGCTCACCGAGCACGACATCTCGGGCCCCTGGCCGGTCAAGACCGTCTACGGCGCGATTTCCGAGGCGCTCGGCGAGGAGATCGACGCGGACACCCCGCTGCCGCGGCTGCACCAGCTCTGCGATCGCGCCCACGTCCCGTACAGACCGGACGACGGCCGTGGTGACGTCGTACTGGAGATGTACGAGCGCCTCGTCGAGGAGAAGACGAAGCTGCCCACCTTCTACAAGGACTTCCCGACCGACGTCTCCCCGCTGACCCGGCAGCACCGCACCGACCCGCGCCTCGCCGAGCGCTGGGACCTGGTCGCCTTCGGCACCGAACTGGGCACTGCCTACTCGGAGTTGACCGATCCCGTCGAGCAGCGCCGCCGCCTCACCGCACAGTCGCTGCTCGCCGCCGGGGGAGACCCGGAGGCCATGGAGCTGGACGAGGACTTCCTCGACGCCCTGGAGTACGCCATGCCGCCCACCGGCGGGCTCGGCATCGGCGTCGACCGGCTCGTCATGTTCCTCACCGGCCTGACGATCCGCGAGACGCTGCCCTTCCCGCTCGTACGCCGCCGCTGATCCCTGCCGTTCCGGCTGGTCCCATCGGGTGCTTTCGCGGCCCGCCGTGGTGTTGGTGTTCCGCCCCGGCCTTCCGCCATGCGACGGATTAGTCATGAAAAAGGATCAAATGACTCCAGGGCGCCGCGCACTCCTGCGCGGCGCCGCTGTCTTCGGTCTGGTCGCGACCGCGGGCTGCGCGGGCACGGAGCGGCCGGGCGCCGGACGGCCGGGCACGCCAGGGCCCGCGGCGCCCAGCGGTGCGGCGGCCGGCGGCCCGCCCGCCGCACGCGCCCTCAAGCCCTCCGCGTACCGCCTCCAGCCCATGGCGGGCAACGGACCGCCACGTGCCCCGCGCGCCCTGCCCCGCGTCCGCACCAAGCCGATCCTGCGCATGGACGGAGAGGGCCGCACCATGGTGCTGACCTTCGACGACGGACCCGACCCCCGCTACACACCGGGCATCCTGCGCACCCTGCGCCGGTACGACGTCCGCGCGATGTTCTTCGTCTGCGGCGAGATGGCCGCCGACAACGTGGACCTGCTGCGCGAGATGGCCGACGACGGGCACGTGATCGGCAACCACACCTGGACGCACCCGCTGCTCCCGAAGATGACCCGGAGCGCGATGCGCGAGGAGATCGAGCGCACCTCCGAGGTCGTAGAGGCGGCCGTGGGCGAACCCCCCGCCTGGTTCCGCGCCCCCTACGGAGCCTGGAACCGCAACGCCTTCCAGTTGGGCGCCGATCTGGGCATGGAACCGCTCGCCTGGACCGTCGACACCCTGGACTGGACCGAGCCGGGCACCCGCACGATCATCCGGCGCGTACGGGCAGGGGCGGCCCCCGGGGTCGTCGTGCTCTCGCACGACGCGGGCGGCGACCGTACGCAGAGCGTCGAGGCCCTGCGGACCTACCTGCCGGAACTCATCGATTCGGGCTATCGCATCACCGTGCCAAGCCGCTACGGAATGCAGGACGAATTCAGGTAGGCCGAATCCGCGGAAGCCGAATCTGCGTAGGTCGAACCTGTGTAGGTCGAATCAAGGGGTGAATTTCGCCCGTCCGGTGTCGTGTGCAGTCGACGTATTCGCCGTCAGCGCACGTCCACCAGGCGGGCGAAAACGACG
Source organism: Streptomyces sp. A18 (assembly GCF_059026065.1). Taxonomy (NCBI): domain Bacteria; kingdom Bacillati; phylum Actinomycetota; class Actinomycetes; order Kitasatosporales; family Streptomycetaceae; genus Streptomyces; species Streptomyces sp. A18. The sequence goes on from NZ_JBWLKL010000024.1 coordinate 44,586, forward strand.
ACGTTCCCGTCGTATCCGGCCTGCTTGGAGAATCCGCCGCCACAGGTGATGACGCGGAGTTCAGGGGCTCCCTTGTCGCTGTAGACGCGACTTCCCGGGAAATTGTCCTTCTCGAACACTTCGATTCCGTAGATCTCGAAAACCGCGGTCTTTCGGTCCCTGCGCAGGACCTCGACGCGATTTCCCTTCTTCAGCGAGCCCAGGCCGTAGAAGACGGCGGGACCCTGCTGATTGTCCACGTGGCCGACGATCACGGCCGTGCCCTTCTCGCCCGGCGAGACGGCTCCGGTGAACCAGCCGGCGAGGTTCGGGTCCTGCGGCGGCGGCGCGTCCACCCAGCCCTCCGTGTCGAGACCGACGGGCATGACCGGCGCCTCCACCCGGATTCCCTTGATCCCGACCCGCTCGGCGGGGGAGAACGTCAGCGGGGCGACGCCCCGTGCCGAACCATCGGGTGCCTGGTCGGCCGCGGCGGCCGACGCCGGCTGGGGCGGACCCACGTCGAATTCCCCTGAGCCATTCCGGATCAGCGCGAGGCCGGTCAGCAGAACAAGCGCCATCACGCCCCACGGCGCGCGCTTCCTCGGCTGCTCCTCCTCATCGGCCGGCTGGGACGAAGGCATTCTCTGATCCCCTCTCAACGCGGCGTTCGAACCGCGTCCATTGCGCGTACAAGAACGCTAAGCGCGGCGCGCGCGACGGGCGACAGAGCGGGAGCGAACGGGTGGCGCCCATACCGGGCATGCGCCATCCGAGTCGCGGTCCGCAGGAATTTTCTGACGGTCCGTGACCTGCGGCAATATCGGCTTGTACGTTCGCGCTTCGGCGTGTCGCCTCACCAGGACGGCCGATCGCCGAAATGCGGCTCCGCGCACGGCATCTGAGGGTCTGTCTGGGAGGCGCTCTCGCCGATCGACCGGGGACGGTTACCCCGGGGCGTCTTCCGCGGAGGATTCACATGCGTACTTCTCGTATGCGCACCACTCGTGCCCTCGCGGTCGCAGTCACCGCGGGTGCCGTCGTCGGCCTCGCCGCCCCGACGGCATCGGCCTGGGCTGATCCGTCCAACATCGTCGCCATGCCGAGCGTGATCCCCAGAGGGGGACAGCTGACGGTCACGGTCGACGGGAAGGCCTGCCAGGCCCCGGGCAGCAAGGTGACGTCGAATGCCTTCCCCGACACGCCGCTGAAGCACATGGGTGGCGGTACGGCCAGCGCGAACCCCATGGTCAACCACCACGCGAGCCCGGGTGCCCACAGCATCACCGTCCACTGCGGCGGCAAGACCCTCACCAAGCCCGACGCCTTCACCGTCATCCACGGCGGTGTCCGCGGTGGTCTCGGCGGCAGCAGCAGCGAGGGGGCGACGAGCACGGACATGGCCATCGGCGGTGCGCTGGTGGCGGTCGCGCTGGTCGGCGGCGGGGTGTTCTGGATGCGTCGCCGCTCGGAGAACGCGGGCCGCGGCTTCTGACCACAGGCCCGGCACGGCTCGCAGACCCGTCACTCGCACGTCGGGCACCTGCACGTCGGGTACCTGCGTGTCGGGCACCTGAACGTCGGGTGTGAACTGTTCCGCCCTCCTGACCGGCGCGTCCCCCTTCCGCGCCGGTCACGGGGTGGTTCGTGCCAGCCCGCGCACACAGCCGCCCGGTCGTCCACTGAGCTCAGTGGACGACCGGGCGGCTGTGTGCGCGGGCGGCTGTGTGTGCGGTGCCGTGCGGCGGGGCGGTCAGGAGTCGCCGTCGCCGGTGCGGCGACGCGTCCGGTAGTACGCGGTACCGAGCGTGCCCACGATCAGGGCCCCGCCGAGGGCGATCTCGTGCAGGTCGAGCCCGCCGAAGCTGCCGCCGACGCCGGCCTTGACGCCTCGGTGGACGGGGGTGGTCGGGTGATGGGTGGGCTGATGGGTCGGGCGGCCCGTAGCGATCGTGAGGTCCGTGGTCCCCGTCTCGCCCTTGCATTTGAAGGTCACCTCGTACATCGCGCCGGGTTTGGCGTCGGGGAAGACCATCGCGGAGACGGAGTTCTGCCCCTTGGGGATATGGGCGTCGTCGAAGACGCCGGAGGTCACCGTGGTGTTGCCTTCGCAGCCGTCCACGCTGAGCGTGACCTGTCCGCCGGCGGCGATCGTCGACGGGGTGACGCGGAAGCCGAACGAGGTGATGTTGTTGTTCGTGTCGGTTTCGTCCGCGACGGCCGCGGAAGCGGTGGTGGCGGTGAGGGTCAGGGCGGTGGCGGCGAGCAGAGTGGCCGAGGCGACGCGTATCGCGCGCATGATCATTCCTCCGGGTCTCCGAGGAGCAGCCGCGGACCTTCTTCCGCTTGCACCTGAAATGCACCTCGATGCCGGAAACGCTAGGCAGGGACGGAGGCGGCCGCGATCGCAGCCGCGCGAACGGGGCAATGGTGTGCGCCGGACAGGGGAACGGTGCGGGGTGTCGCCGGGGTGGTGACGCGGATTCAGGGGGCGGGGCGTGTAGTGGGCGAAGGTGCTGTTCGGCCGCCGGGCTGGGGAGGGCGTGGCGGGGCCGGACGGTCTTCGGGCCGGATCAGGGTGATCGGAGTGATCGGGGTGATCGGGGTGATCGGGGTGATCGGGGTGATCGGGCACTGTCTCGGCGTCGCCGGGTACGGCGCGGGGCGTCACGTGCGGGGTGAGCCACAAGCCTCGGCGACTCGGGGCTGCGTGAGGGTACGACGCCGGGCACAGCCCAGCACCGGGAGCAGCCGACCCCTCCCACGCCCCCCCGACCTGCCGGAGGCCGCACCCCTGCACTCCCGCACTCGACGTGGAGGCAGGTCACCCGCACCCGCGCCTCGGGCCCTGATGTGGGGGCTGGCCGCCCGTGTCCTTGTCTGTGCCCCGGCCCCTGATGTGGGGGCTGGTCGCCCGCGCCCGGGTTCCGCGCCCCGGCCCCTGACCTGGAGGCCGGTCGCCCGCGCCCCCGCGCCCCCGAACCCGACGCACTACGAGGACGCCCTGGCGCAGGGCCGCGGGCGTGAGTCGGATGCTGCCCGTTGGTCCCGGTGGCGCGAGGCTCCGGCTTACGGGCGGCGTTGGCCGAGCCGCATCGCCCGTCCCGTGGCCGCGCCCCCGTCAGCCTCTCAAGCCGAGCTCCCCGTCCGTGACCGTACCCAACTGGTGCCCCCCACCCGAGAGTCCGGCCCGAGAGTTAGGCCCGAGAGTTCGGCCCGACGGCAGCAGGCATGTGTCCCGGGTGACGCTCAGGAACCCCCTGCCCAGACATGTGCCCCGCTGCCGCGCCACTCCACCAGGTGGGGATCGTCGAGCGCCATGTCGGCGTCGCCCAGGCCCGCGCGGCGCAGGAACTCCACCAGGTCGCGGTCGTCGCGCGCGACGCCGACGGGCTGTCCGCGCACGGAGACCCGCCGTCCGCCGTCGGGAGCGGGCGGGTGGACGATGATGGGTGTCTGCCAGGTCATGCCACCAGAGTGCGCTGTGCGGGGCCGCCGCGCAGCACGGTTTACGGACCTGTGTGCGAGGCCGCTGCCGCGGAGCCGGGTTATCCGCTGCGGCGGTATCCCTCCCAGAGTCGCCCGCCGGACGGCGCGAGCACCTCGTCCGCCAACGCGACGAGACCTGCGGTCTGCTGCCCTCCGGGGCCTCCCGCGCCCGGCCCTCGAGCGGCCCTCAAGCAGCCCTCGAGCGCCATGGAGAAGCTTCGTGGAGAAGCCCGGCCACACCTCGTCCACGCGCCGCGCGAGCTGCTTTCCGCCGCCCAGCCACGACCTCGTACGCAAGAGGACGAACTCGCGGAGCCGTCGGGCGGTCTCGGTGCTGATGAACAACCGCTTGCGGGGCAGCGCGCACCCGGCGAGGTCGTCCAGGAGGTCGGTGCGGGCGTGGCGTCGGTCCTCGAGCTCGTCCGGCGTCGAATCAGGTGGCACCGCCGTCGCCAACTCCCTTGCCGCCTACCGAAGTCGGGCGCCGGCGCCGTCCCGTTCCAGGATCACGACACCGTCCGCGCCCATCGAGCCCATCGAGCGCATCGGCGACCGCCGTCGCGATATCTCCCCGCGGACGAACCACCGCCGGCCGGCCTCGGCGTGCACGAACAGCTAGACGGGCCAGGGCTCCATCTTCCGTCCGCGCTCGTGGCGTACATGTGAACCCACCTGCGGGGCGCGGGTCATGCGGCCGGTCGGGCGGGGTGGCCCCATAGGCTGGGCCCGATGATTGAGACCGTCGTTTTCGACGTGGGGGAGACCCTCACCAAAGATGACCGCTACTGGGCGGCCTGGGCCGACTGGCTCGGCGTGCCCCGTCACACCGTCTCCGCGCTCGTGGGAGGTGTCGTCACCCGGGGCCGCGACAACGCCGAAGCGCTGCGGCTGCTGAGCCCGGACATAGATGTCGCCGCCGCCTATCACGCCCGGGAGGTCGCGGGGCGCGGTGAGCACCTCGCCGAGACCGACCTCTACCCCGATGTACGCCCCGCCCTCGGCGGGCTGCGCAAGCAAGGGGTCCGCGTCGTCATCGCCGGGAACCAGACGTCTCGCGTGGGCGAGTTGCTGCGTGACCTGGATCTGCCCGCCGATCTCGTCGTCACCTCGGGGGAGTGGGGGGTGGCGAAGCCGGATCCCTCGTTCTTCGCCAGGGTGATCGAGGCAGCTCAGGCCGCCCCGGAGCGGACGCTGTACGTCGGCGACCATCCCGCGAACGACATCTACCCGGCGAAGGCGGCCGGGTTGAGAGCGGCGCACATCCGGCGCGGGCCCTGGGGCTACTGGTGGGCTGACGACCCGACCGTCGTCGATGCCGCGGACTGGCGGATCGACAACCTCTCTCAGGTCGCGTCGATCATCGCTGAGTGATGGCTCGTCAGGACGGCTGCTTCGCACTGCCCTTGGGTCGGCCTTGGGCCGTCCTTGGGTTGTCCTTGAGGGACCCCGCAAGGGCGGCGCGGAGCAGCCCATCCCCCTCACCCCCCTAGGTTGTCGTTGTCGTAGAGCGCGCTGAACGGTTCCGGAGTGGCCGCGATGCCGCGGCTGTACGGAGCGTCGAAGTCCCAGATGAGGAAGAGCAGGAAAGCGATCAAGGCCGAGAACAGCCCCGCGAGGATGAGTTCGCGCGCGGTGCGGCGGATCTGCAGGGCGAAGATCATGCCGACGGTGACGAGGCCGCCGGTGATCAGGCCGAACCAGACGACGCCCGGCATGGTCGCCCCGGCGCTGTCGCCACGGGAGTTGCGCGCCTCTGAGGCCGCCGCGACCGCGTCGACGAGCGGTTGGTAGGCCTGGGCCTCGAAGTCGGACTTCGGCTCGTAGTCGGTGACGTCGTGCCGTACGCGGCTGAGGAGTTGGGCACCGCGGTCGGTGAGTTCGCCGTGGTCAGCCATGTGATCCCACTCGATCCTGACGACGTGATCGGCGTAGGCGCGCACGTCCGCGCGGATCCGCTCGCGGACGTCGGTAGGGTAGACCCGCGCCCGCTCCGACACCTCGTGCAACGCCTGTGACTCGGCGCGCACATGGTCCTCCGCGACGCTGCGGGCCTCCCAGACGCCGGCGATGGCCAGCCCGAGGACGATCGCGTACACCACGCCGATCATCATCGTCATGTACTCGATGACGTCCGGCGTCTCCGAAGCGTCGTAATCCGGGCTCGTCCTGCGGTGCCGCAGGAAGGTCACGACGAGGACGACGCCGCACGCGGCGGCCATCGCGAGGGTGAGAACAAGCCATTCCGACATGGGACCTCCGACGGTTCAGCGCGGCCGCAGCGCGGCGACGGCGAGCACCGCGGGCGCGGTGACGAGCAGGGTGAGTGAGACGAGGGACGGGCCGCTGCGGGGCGGCGTCTTACGCGCGGCGGTGCGGTACGACGGGTAACTCACCGGTGTCGGCGAGGCCTTCGGAGTGATGGTCGGCTTCGTAGGCGTAGGCGTAGGCGTAGGCGTAGGCGTAGGCGTAGGCGTAGGCGGCGGCTGCGGCGCGGGCTCGACAGGGGCCGGGCGCGCGGGCGGTGGCGGCGGTGGGGGAGGCGGCTCCGGTGCCGGTGGCTCCGGAGGTGGCGGCGGAGCCGGGGCGGGCGGTGACGGCGGTGGCGGTGGTGGTGGGGGAGGCTCGGGGCGGTGTGTGGGACCCGCCCTGCAGACCACTCCGTCGCCCGCGACCGCCACCGCGTCACCGCCGGGAGCGTCACCGATCGAGGCGTACGAGCAGTTGTCGGCGGGTGCGGTGACCTGTGCCGCGACAGCCGTCGGCGAACCGAGCAGCCAGGCCAGCACCAGAAGCGTGGTCAAGCGTGTGACCAGGCCGGTTGAGGCCCTCGATGATCCATGCACGACCAGGATCATCGACAGCGTGTCGCCCTGCCACGCCGCAGTGGCCCTCCTGCTACCCGAAGGGGGGAGGCGCCGGGTGTGAGGTTGACGGAACAAAAGAATCTTGAACGCAGGTTGAACGCATCAGGCGTTCCCACCCGTACCTAGGGCCATGCGTGACGCACTCAGCGGCGCGACACCCAAGCGACAGCGGGAGTTAGAAATGCGGCATCCATCAGGGAGTTCCTCCAGGGCCTGGCGGAGCGCCTCGCTCGTAGCGACAGCTGCGGCCATGCTGGCGCTGACGACGGCGTGTGGTCAGGAAAAGGGGGACCAGTCGCCGAACGGACAGAACGTCGGCAACCAGGCCCCGGCCGCGGGCGACGGGTACGGAGCAGGGAACGACGGATACGGCGCCGGCGCGGGCGACGCGAAGGAAGGGGCGGGGAAGGCGAAGGCCGCAGGTCAGCTCGCTGTCTGGGACAGCAAGAAGCTGGGCAAGGTCGTCACCGACAGCGAGGGCCACACGCTCTACCGCTTCGACAAGGACACCGCGGAGCCCCCCAAGTCGAACTGTGACGGCGCCTGCGCCACGACCTGGCCCGTGGCGTCGCCCGAAGGCGCGGCCGCCCCGCCCGGCGTGGACAAGTCCCTGCTCGGCGAGGTCACCAGGACCGACGGCAGCAAGCAGCTGACCATCGACGGCTGGCCGATGTACCGGTACGCCAAGGACACCAAGGCAGGCGACGCCAAGGGCCAGGGCGTGGGCGGGACTTGGTACGCGGCGGCCCCCGACGGCAAGAAGGCCGCGCCCGCCGCCGACACGGCCGAACCTCCGGCCGACGAGGCCGAGCCTCCCGCCGACGCGGCTCCCGTCGACCCGGCAGGGCTCTCCACCCGCAAGGACCCGAAGCTCGGGGAGATCGTCGTCGACAAGAACGGCATGACCGTCTACCGCTTCACGAAGGACTCCGCCTGGCCGATGAAGTCCGCGTGCACCGGCGCCTGCCTGGAGAAGTGGCCGGTGGTACCGCCCGTCGAGAAGAACGACACCAAGGGGATCCTGAAGAAGGGCTTCGTCGTCTTCGACCGCCCCGACGGACAGCGCCAGCAGACGATCGACTGCTGGCCGATGTACACCTTCTCCGGTGACAAGAAGCCCGGAGACACCAATGGCCAGGGCGTGGGCGGCACTTGGTACGCCGCCGGTCCTGACGGAAAGGCCGTCGGCGCCCCGAAGTAGACGTACAGGAATCAGCCGCACAGAAGGGAGCTCGTCGCAGGCACCTCGCGTACGGTCGGACCGGTCCGTTCCTTTCCCCTCCCCGGGGAAGGGACGGACCGGTTCTTTGGGTTGATATTCGGCACTTGCCACAGGCAGTGACCGAGAACGGACGGCCAATTTCCGTTTTGACTCGCTCCCTTGGCGGACGATCAGTAGCCTCACTTCGAACACCGGCTCGCCTCGCCTACGCCTTGGAGTCCTGATGGAGCGTCCCGCCTGGGCCCCGCAGGGCATCGACATCACGATGCCCAGCGTGTCCCGGATCTACGACTATTACCTGGGCGGTTCGCACAACTTCGAGGTAGACCGGGACGCGGCCCGCCGGGCCATGGAGTTCATGCCGGGGCTGCCCAAGATCATGCAGGCGAATCGTGCCTTCATGCGCCGAGCAGTACGTTTCGCCGTGGACGAGGGCATCACGCAGTTCCTCGACATCGGTTCGGGCATTCCCACCTTCGGCAATGTCCACGAGGTCGCCCAGCGGGCGGACCCCGAAGCGCGCGTGGTGTACGTCGACCACGACGCGGTGGCGGTCGCGCACAGCCGGGCCGTGCTCAAGGGTGACGAGAAGGCGACGGTCGTCGCCGCGGATCTGCGCAAACCACAGGACATTCTGGGCAGTTCGGAGGTCCGCGGACTCCTCGACCTGGACCGCCCGGTGGCTCTTCTTCTCGTCGCCGTCCTGCATTTCGTGGAGGACGCGTACGATCCCTACACAGCGGTCGCCGAACTGCGGGACGCACTCGTGCCCGGCAGCGTGATCGCCCTCACGCACGCCTCGTACGAAGGGATGCCGATCCCCGCCGAGCGGGCCGGTCAGGCCGTCGGCGTCTACAAGGACATCCGCAATCCACTGATCATGCGCTCGCGCGAAGAGATCGCGCGGTTCTTCGAGGGATACGACATGGTGGAACCCGGCCTTGTGCCGATGCCGCGCTGGCGGCCCGACACCGCGCCCGAGGAGGAGGATCCCTATGCCTTCTCCGGGTTCGCCGGCGTGGGGCGCAGGGCATGAGCGGGGAGCAGGACGGCCCCGAGGGCAGAGTGCGCAGGTTCGCCACCATCTGGAGCCGCGCCATCTTCCCGGTGACGGCCACGTCGCTGACCCGCCCCGAGTTCGAGCAGCAACTGGTGCCGCTGGCACGGCGGTTGCGTGCCGCGCTCCATGAGCGGATCTTCGAGGCTGCCGAGGGCCAGGCGATCGGCGCCGCGCTGGTGGGCACCCACTGCACCGACCCCGAGGCGCTGAGCCGCACGCTCGACTGCGTGGACGCCTACCTGGTCCTGTACTGCGGCGACGACGGCCCCCAGGAGGAGCTGCGGGCCCGGTGTGCACGCCTGCAGCACGCCCTGGCCGCGGGCTTCGCCGCCGCCCTGCGCGAGCGGACCCTCGCCGAGCAGGAGGCGATATCCCGGGCCGCCCTGGACGCCCGCAGCGCCGTCGCCGAGGCCCTGCACGCGAGCGAGGCACGCTTCCGCGCCGTCTTCCACGGCGCGGCGATCGGCATCGGGATCGCCGACCTCACGGGCACGGTCCTCGAGGTGAACGACGCGCTGATCCGCATGTTCGGCGGCCTGGAGAACCAGCTGCGCGGACGCAACGTGGCGGAGTGGACGCACCCGGACGACTCGCCCCACGTATGGAAGCTCTACGAAGAGCTGGTGCGCGGGGAGCGCGAGCACTACCGCGTGGAGAAGGCCTTCTACCGGCCCGACGGCACCGTCCTGTGGACCAATCTGACGGTCTCGCTGCTGCGTGACGCGGACGGAGTGCCGCAGTACCAGCTGGCGTTGATGGAGGACACCACCGAGCGCCGGCTGCTGAATCTGCGCCTCCGCTACGAGGCCACGCACGACGCGCTCACCGGCCTGCCGAACCGCACCCTGTTCTTCGAGCGCCTGGAGAAGGCCCTCGCGGCGGGCGACGGCGCGCGGTTCGGGCTCTGCTATCTCGACCTGGACGGCTTCAAGACCGTCAACGACAGCCTCGGGCACGCGGCGGGCGACCGGCTCCTCGTCGAGGTCGCCGACCGGCTCCAGTCCTGCGCCACCGCGCCAGGCGAGATGGTCGCGCGGCTCGGCGGCGACGAGTTCGTGGCGCTGACGACCGGCCGTGACACCGAGGTCGAGGTCGACGACCTCGCCGGACGCATCATGCACGCGCTCTCCACGCCCATCCGCGTCGAGGGCCGCGAGCTGACCGTGCGCGGCAGCATCGGCATCGTCGAGGGCCCGGCGGGGGAGCGCGGCGCCGCGGAGGTGCTGCGCAGCGCGGACATCACGATGTACCGCGCGAAGTCCGCGGGCGGCAACCGCTTCGAGCTCGCCGACCCCGAGGCCGACGCGCGCGCCATCACCCGGCACGGCCTCACCACCGCGCTGCCCGCCGCCCTGGACCGCGGCGAGTTCTTCATCGAGTACCAGCCCCTCGTGCACCTCGGCGACGGCAGTGTGCGCGGCGCCGAGGCGCTGGTGCGGTGGCTGCATCCGCAGCACGGCGTGATAGGTCCCGACCGCTTCATCCCGCTCGCCGAGCACACCGGTCTGATCGTGCCGCTCGGCCGCTGGGTCCTGGAGGAATCGGTCCGCCAGGCCCGCACCTGGGAGGCGCGGCACAAGGACGCCGGGCCGCTGCGCGTGAACGTCAACCTCTCGCCCATGCAGCTGACCCACCCCGGCCTGGTATCGGACACGGTGGAGATCCTGGAGCGCTCCGGGCTCGAACCGGGCGCCCTGTGCCTGGAGGTCACCGAGTCCGCGCTGATCGGCGCCGACGACGACCTGCTCAAGCCGCTGCGGCGGCTCGCCGAGATGGGCGTGGACATCGCGCTCGACGACTTCGGTACGGGCTACTCGAACCTCGCCAACCTGCGCCGCCTTCCGGTGAGCATCCTCAAGCTCGACCGCTCCTTCACGCAGGGCATGCAGCACTTCCCGGCCGACCCCGTCGACCTGAAGATCGTCGAGGGGATCGTCTCGCTCGCCCACAGCCTGGACCTGACGGTCACGGTCGAGGGCGTCGAGACGGGCGCGCAGGCCGATCAGCTGCGAGAGTTGGGCTGTGACACGGCGCAGGGCTGGTACTACGCACGGCCGGGGCCGCCGGACCAGCTGCACGAGCTGGCGCTCGCCGACGCGACGACCTGAGGAGTACGGGCGTGACCTCCGGAGACATCCAGTGGGTGTACGCCTTCGTGGACCGGCCCGAGGACCGGTTCGCGAAGGCTCATGGCTTCTGGACGACGGTCACCGGGACGCGGCTCTCGGCGTTCCGGGGCGAGGACGACCAGTTCGTGACGCTCCTGCCGGACGGCGGCGACGCCTTCCTCAAGGCGCAGGCCGTCGAAGGCCCCGGCGGCGCGCACCTCGACTTCGCCGTGGAGGACGTACCCGCCACGGCGCGCGAGGCCCGTGCGCTGGGGGCGACCCCGGTCTTCGCGGAGGAGGGCCTGGAGGTCCTGCGTTCGCCGGGCGGGCAACTGTTCTGCGTGGTGCGGTGGGAGGGGGAGCGGGTCCGCCCCGAGCCGCTCGTCGCGCCGGACGGGACCACGAGCCGTCTCGACCAGGTGTGCCTGGACGTGCCGCCCGCGGTGTTCGAGGCGGAGAAGGCGTTCTGGCCCGCGTTCACGGGGTGGTCGGCGCGGCCGGGATCGCGGCCGGAGTTCCACCTCGTCGAGCCGGAGCCGCGGCTCCCGGTCCGGATCCTGCTCCAGCGCCTGGACGCGGGGTCCGCTGGGGCGCACCTGGACTTCTCCTGCTCGGACCCCGACGCGGACCGCGTCCGGCACGAGCGGCTCGGCGCCGAAGCCTTGCGGAGGGGCCCGCATTGGATCGTGATGCGGGACCCTGCGGGCGGCACGTACTGCCTGACGATCAGGGATCCCGAGACGGGCAGGATCAGCGCCCCGTAGGGGCGCGGGGAACTGCACGGCCAGCCCCCACCGGGCCCACCGATGTCTCACCGTTCCAACAGCATCCGCTGAAGCTCCCGCGCGGCCCGTGGTGGAGCCACATCGCTGCGGTGTGCCAGCGCGATCGTACGATGCAGGGTCGGGCGGGCCAGCGGACTCATCCGCAGGCCCCGCCCCGCCCGCTCGGCCACCATGCGCGGCACGACCGCCACCCCGAGACCCGCCTGCACGAAGCCGAGCACCGCGTCCATCTCGCCGCCCTCGACCGCGAACTCCGGCTCGAACCCCTCGGCCCGGCAGGCGGCGAGGGTCAGCTCACGCAGGTCGTAGCCGTGCCGGAACATCACGAGGCGCTCCCGCTGGAGATCGGCGACCCGCACCGACCTGCCGCCGAACTTGTGCCCGTCCGGCGACGACACCACGACCAGGTCCTCACGCAGCAGCTCCACGGTCGTCAGCGCCGGGGAGGGCGACGGCAGCGGAAGCACGACGAGTGCCAGGTCCAGGGCGCCGCGCGCCAGTTCACGTACGAGGTCGTGGGAGCCGCCCTCCTCAAGGAGGAGCTGGATGCCCGGGTGCCGGTCGTGGAAGGCGCGAAGCACATCGGGAAGCAGGCCCGTGCAGACGCTGGGCGTGGCTCCCAGCCGGATCCGGCCGCGGCGCAGCTGGGCCAGCTCCTGGACCTCGATGCGGGCGGTGTCGGCGTCCGCGAGGATCCGGCGGGCCAGCGGGAGCAGCGCCTCGCCGGCGTCGGTCAGCGCGATGTTGCCGCGGGCCCTGCTGAACAGCTCTGCGCCGAGCTCCTTCTCCAGGGCGCGGACCTGCTGGGAGAGCGAGGGCTGCGAGACGTGCACCTGCTCCGCGGCCCGCGTGAAGTGCCTGGTCTCGGCCACAGCGACGAAGTAGAGGAGCTGCTGGAATTGCATACACAGCAGCGTACGGCCGATGATAGCCGCTCGCTATCGAGATGAGCTGATCCATCTCTTGGACCGATCGGGACCTTCGGCCTTAGCGTCGGTCCCATGGCTCTGGCAACGCGGACGGACCGACGGCCGTCGATGACGCGCACGATCTGGGACTCGTCCGTCGGCAAGAAGACAGTGATGGCAGTGAGCGGCCTGATCATGCTGCTCTACCTGATCGCCCACATGATCGGAAACCTGAAGATCTTCTTCGGGCCCGAGGAGCTCAACCACTACGCCCACTGGCTGCGCACGGTCGGCGAGCCGTTCATGCACTACGAGTGGACGCTCTGGCTGATCCGCGTCGTCCTCGTCGTCGCCGTGGTCGCGCACGCCGTCTCCGCCTACCAGCTGAGCCGCCGCGACATCAGGGCGCGCCCCGCCAAGTACGTCAACAAGAAGGCGGGTAAGAGCTTCGCCACGCGCACGATGCGCTGGGGCGGGATCATCCTCGCCCTGTTCATCGTCTGGCACATCCTGGACCTGACGACCGGCACCGTGCACCCGGGCGGCTACGAGCACCTGCACCCGTACCAGAACATCATCGACACGTTCTCCACGTGGTACGGCAACGTCATCTACATCGTCGCCGTCACCGCACTCGGCTTCCACGTCCGCCACGGCCTGTGGAGTGCCGCGCAGACCCTCGGAGCGGGCAAGGCGACCCGCGACCGCGCCCTCAAGATCATCGCCAATGGCCTCGCGCTGGTCCTGACGGCGGGCTTCGTCGTCGTCCCCGTGGCCGTCATGACCGGAGTGGTGAGCTAGCAGATGAATTCCTCCCGTGAGTACTCCTCTCGTGAGTACGCCGATTACGCGACCGGGGAGCCGGTCGTCGACACCAAGGCCCCGGCAGGTCCCGTCGCCGAACGCTGGGACACGCGCCGCTTCGAGGCCAAGCTGGTCAACCCCGCCAACCGCCGCAAGCACACCGTGATCGTCGTCGGCACCGGACTCGCGGGCGGCTCCGCGGGCGCCACGCTCGCCGAACAGGGCTACCACGTCGTGCAGTTCTGCTACCAGGACTCACCGCGCCGCGCCCACTCGATCGCCGCTCAGGGCGGCATCAACGCCGCGAAGAACTACCGCAACGACGGCGACTCCGTCCACCGCCTCTTCTACGACACCGTCAAGGGCGGCGACTTCCGCGCCCGCGAGTCCAACGTCCACCGCCTCGCGCAGATCTCGGTGGAGATCATCGACCAGTGCGTCGCGCAGGGCGTGCCCTTCGCACGCGAGTACGGCGGTCTGCTCGACACCCGCTCCTTCGGCGGCGTACAGGTCTCCCGGACGTTCTACGCGCGCGGCCAGACGGGCCAGCAGCTCCTTCTCGGCGCCTACCAGGCGCTCTCGCGGCAGATCGCGGCCGGCAACGTCGAGATGCACCCGCGCACCGAGATGCTTGACGTCATCGTGGTGGACGGGCGCGCCCGCGGCATCGTGGCCCGCGACCTGATCACCGGCAAGATCGAGACGTACTTCGCCGACGCGGTTGTCCTCGCGTCCGGCGGCTACGGCAACGTCTTCTACCTGTCGACGAACGCCATGAACTCCAACGCGACGGCCGTGTGGCGGGCCCACCGGCGCGGCGCGTACTTCGCCAACCCGTGCTTCACGCAGATCCACCCCACCTGCATCCCGCGCACCGGCGACCACCAGTCGAAGCTGACCCTGATGAGCGAGTCGCTGCGCAACGACGGCCGGATCTGGGTGCCCAAGGCCCAGGGGGACGACCGCCCCGCGAACAAGATCCCCGAGGACGAGCGCGACTACTACCTGGAGCGCATCTACCCTGCCTTCGGCAACCTGGTGCCCCGCGACATCGCGTCGCGCGCCGCGAAGAACGTGTGCGACGAGGGCCGCGGTGTCGGCCCCGGCGGCCAGGGCGTCTACCTGGACTTCGCCGACGCCATCAAGCGCATGGGCCGCAAGGCGGTCGAGGCCAAGTACGGCAACCTCTTCGACATGTACGCGCGGATCACCGACGAGGACCCGTACAAGACGCCGATGCGGATCTACCCCGCCGTGCACTACACGATGGGCGGGCTCTGGGTCGACTACGACCTGCAGACCACCATCCCGGGCCTGTTCGCGGTCGGCGAGGCCAACTTCTCCGACCACGGCGCCAACCGCCTCGGCGCGTCGGCCCTGATGCAGGGCCTCGCCGACGGCTACTTCGTGCTGCCGTCCACGATCAACGACTACCTCGCGCGCAATCCGCACCGTGCCTCCGATGACGCGCTGTCCGACGAACACCCGGTCGTACGCGAGGTGTTGGACGAGACTACGGAGCGCATCACCCGGCTCATCGCCGTCGACGGCGACCGCACCCCCGACTCCTTCCACCGTGAACTCGGCGAACTGATGTGGGAGTTCTGCGGCATGGCCCGTACGGAGACGGGGCTGCGCAAGGCGTTGGAGCGCATCCCGCAGATCCGCGAGGAGTTCTGGCGAAGGCTCAAGGTGCCGGGCACCGGCGAGGAGTTCAACCAGTCCCTGGAGAAGGCGAACCGCATCGTCGACTACCTGGAGCTCGCCGAGCTGATGTGCCTCGACGCCCTGCACCGCGCCGAGTCCTGCGGCGGCCACTTCCGCGAGGAGTCGCAGACGCCGGACGGCGAAGCGGCGCGCGTGGACGAGGAGTTCTCGTACGCCGCCGCCTGGGAGTTCACTGCCACCGGTGAGGCTCCCACCCTCCACAAGGAAGACCTCGTCTTCGAGTACGTCCACCCCACTCAGCGGAGCTACGCATGAAGCTCACCCTGCGCGTCTGGCGCCAGCAGAACGCCGAAGCCGAAGGCGCCATGTCCACCTACGAAGTGGACGGCATCTCGTCCGACATGTCCTTCCTGGAGATGCTGGACACCCTCAACGAAGAGCTCATCGTCAAGGGCGACGACCCCGTCGCCTTCGACCACGACTGCCGCGAGGGCATCTGCGGCGCGTGCTCGCTCGTCATCAACGGCGACGCGCACGGGCCCGAGCGCACCACCACCTGCCAGCTGCACATGCGGTCCTTCAAGGACGGCGACACGATCGACGTCGAGCCGTGGCGCGCCTCCGCCTTCCCGGTCGTCAAGGACCTGGTGGTCGACCGCTCTTCCTTCGACCGGATCATCCAGTCCGGCGGCTACATCAGCGCCCCGACCGGCGCCGCCCCTGAGGCGCACGCGGCGCCCGTACCGAAGCCGGACGCGGACTTCGCGTTCGAGCACGCGGAGTGCATCGGCTGCGGCGCGTGCGTCGCCGCCTGCCCCAACGGCTCGGCGATGCTCTTCACCTCGGCCAAGATCAACCACCTCAATGTCCTGCCGCAGGGTGCTCCCGAACGGGAGACCCGTGTCCTGGACATGGTCGCGCAGATGGACGAGGAGGGCTTCGGCGGCTGCACGCTTACCGGCGAGTGCGCCACCGCTTGCCCGAAGGGCATCCCGCTGCCGTCCATCTCCGCGATGAACAAGGAGTGGCTGCGGGCGACGCGGAAGGTCAGCCGCTAGCCGAACCACCTGGCCCTGCACGGGGTCTGACGCTCCGTCAAGGCGCTCCTGTACCGTCGCCGCATGCATCCGGGAGCGTACGACCCCGCCAGGACGGCCGTCGTCACCGCCGACGGCACAAGGTCCCTCACCTACGGACAACTCGAAGAACGCTCCCTGCGGCTCGCGGATCATCTGCGGGCCGCAGGTCTGCGTCGGGGCGACCACTTCGCCCTCCTCTGCGACAACGACCCGCGCGCCCTGGAGGTCTACTGGGCGGCCTTGCGCTCGGGCCTCTACCTCACCGCCGTCAATCACCACCTCACGACGGACGAGGCCGCGTACATCGTCCGCGACTGCGGCGCGAAGGCGCTGATCGTCTCCGGCTCGCTCACCGCACTCGGCGTGGCGGTCACGGAGTTGGCGGGCGGCCCGCCGATCCAGCTCGGCCTCGACGACGGAACGTACGAGAAGGCCCTGGAGTCCGCGTCCGCGCAGCCGCCCGCCCACCAGCCGCGCGGCACCGACATGCTCTACTCCTCCGGCACCACGGGCCGCCCCAAAGGCATCAAGCCCGCACTGCCCGAAGGTGACGTGCGCGAGGAGCCGAGCACCTACGTACTGATCTTCCAGGCCATGTACGGCTTCGGAGAGGACACCGTCTACCTCTCGCCCGCCCCGATCTACCATGCGGCCCCACTGCGCTTCTGCGGAGTCGTCACGGCACTCGGCGGCACAGTCGTCCTCATGGACGCCTTCGACGCACAGGGTGCTCTGGCGGCCATCGAACGCCATCGGGTCACGCACAGCCAGTGGGTGCCGACCATGTTCGTCCGGATGCTGAAGCTGCCCGCCGAGGTGCGCGAGCGCCACGACCTGTCCTCGATGAAGATCGCCATTCACGCCGCCGCGCCCTGCGCCGTCGAGGTCAAGCAGCGGATGCTGGAGTGGTGGGGGCCCGTCCTGTACGAGTACTACTCGTCGACAGAGGGCAACGGCATCACGTTCATCTCGCCCGAGGAGTGGCTGCGCAAGCCGGGTTCCGTGGGCAAGGACGGGCTCCTGGGCGAACTGCGGATCTGCGACGAGACGGGCGCGCTGCTGCCGGCGGGCGAGACCGGCACGGTCTACTTCGAGCGCGAGGAGCTCTCCTTCCGCTACCACAACGACGACGCCCGCACCCGCGAGGCCCAGCACCCCGAGCACCCCAACTGGACCACCACGGGGGACATCGGGCACGTGGACGAGGACGGTTACCTCTTCCTCACGGACCGCAAGGCCTTCATGATCATCTCGGGTGGGGTGAACGTCTACCCGCAGGAGGCCGAGGACTGTCTCGTGCTGCATCCGGCGGTCGAGGACGTCGCGGTGATCGGGGTGCCGGACGGGGAGATGGGGGAGGCGGTCAAGGCGGTGGTGCAGCCGGCCGCCGGAGTGGCCGCCGGGCCCGAACTGGAGCGGGAGCTGGTCGCGTTCGTGCGCGAGCGTATCGCCCACTACAAGGCCCCGCGCTCCGTGGACTTCGCGGACTCGCTGCCCCGGACGCCCACCGGCAAGCTGGCCAAGTCCTCGCTGCGCAGGTCGTACTGGGAGTGAGCGTGAGGCATCAGTCGGGTCAATCGATCTCGCCGCTCGCCAGGACCGTCGCACGGAAGGACGCGACCACCGGCCGCAGGTCGACGGCGTGCCAGGCCGCCCAGAGGTGAACGGACGCCTTGTGCCAGGGCAGTTCACGTACGGCGACGCCGTCGGTCGTGCCGCGCACCATGCTCTTCTGGATGAGCGCGATGCCCAGACCGGAGGCGACCAGGCCGAGCGCGGTGAGCGGCTCGGCGGCGGCGAGGCGGATGTCCGGGGTGAAGCCGGACGCCACGCACGAGGCGAGGAAGGCGTCACGCCAGGCCGGGTCCCGGGAGTTCTCGACCCCGATCCACGCCTGGCCGTCCAGGTCGCCCGGCGTCAACTCGGCCTGCGTGGCGAGCGGATGGGAGGCGGGCAGTGCGAGAAGGAGCGGGTCTTCCAGGAGCGGTGCGGCCAGGAGGTCCGGGTCGTCCTGGGGCGGCGGTTCCTGGACGAGGGCGATGTCGAGGCTGCGCTGCCGCAGACCCTCGAACTGCTCCGCCGCGGAGAGGCTGTAGAGGGCGACATGGATTCCGGGGCGTTCCTCCTGCAGGGTGCGCAGCGCGCCCGGCAGGACGCCGGTGTGCATGGCGTCGCCCACGTATCCGATGCACAGGCCGCCCTCCTCGCCGCGGCCGAGCCGGCGGCCGAGGTTCTCCAGGCGGTCCGCGTGCCGCAGCAGGGCGCGGGCCTCGCTCAGGAAGATACGGCCGTCGGAGGTGAGGCGGATGCGCTGCTGGCTGCGCTCGAACAGGGCGAGACCGAGCTGCTTCTCCAGCTGGGCGATCTGGCGGCTGAGCGGCGACTGGGAGATGTGCAGGGCTTCAGCCGCCCGGCCGACGTGTTCCGTCTCGGCGACGGCCACGAAATAGCGGAGTTGTCGCAGGTCAATCATGTAAGACCTCTGAGGACTCAAGTGTGCCCAAGCGAGTCTTGGACAGTCTCAAGCATCGATCCTAACCTCGAACTCGCAAGGCCGACGGATCGGCCGGTCACAGCCGAAACCGTCGGAAATCCACCGCACACCGCGAGGACTCACCATGAGCATCACGTCCCTCCTCCCCGGAGCGCTCGGCTTCGGCACCGCCCCGCTCGGCAACATGTTCCGCGCCATCCCCGACGAGGAGGCCGCGGCCACCGTCGAGGCCGCCTGGGACCAGGGCATCCGCTACTTCGACACCGCCCCCTTCTACGGCGCGGGGCTCTCCGAGATCCGCCTCGGCGACGTCCTCGCGGGCCACCCCCGCGACGACTACGTCCTGAGCACGAAGGTCGGCCGCGTCATCCTGGACGAGGCCGAGGACCCGGCCGCCCGCGACCTCGGCGAGAAGGGCGGCCTCTTCGAGCACGGCCGCCCGAACAAGATGGTCAACGACTACACGGCCGAGGCCACCCTCCGCTCCATCGAGGACAGCCTCAAGCGACTCAGGACGGACCGGCTCGACATCGTGTGGGTGCACGACATCGCGCAGGACTTCTACGGCGATGAATGGCTCGCCGCGTACGAGACGGCGCGCACGGGCGCCTTCCGCACCCTGGACCGGCTGCGCGACGAGGGTGTCATCAAGGCCTGGGGCCTGGGCGTCAACCGCGTGGAGCCGCTCGAACTCACCCTCGACCTGGACGAGCCGAAGCCCGACGCCTTCCTCCTCGCGGGCCGGTACACCCTCCTCGACCACGACCGCGCCCTGCAGCGCCTGCTGCCGGCCGCCGCCGCCCAGCACGTCGACATCGTCGTGGGCGGGCCCTACAGCTCGGGCATCCTCGCGGGCGGTCAGCACTTCGAGTACCAGAAGGCGCCCGCGGAGATCGTCGCCAAGGTCGAGCGCATCAAGGCGCTCGCCGAGCGCCACCAGGTCGGCATCAAGGCCGCAGCCCTGCAGTTCTCCCTCGCCCACCCGGCGACGGTGGCGGCGATCCCCGGAGCCACCAAGCCGAGCCGGATCGCCGAGGATGTCGCCGCGCTCGGCGAGAGTGTCCCTGCCGCGTTCTGGGCGGACCTGCGCGAGGAGAAGCTGATCGCGGCCGACGCACCGGTGCCCAGCGCCTGACCCGCCAACTGCCCCTGCCCGCCCACCTCTTCCTCCCGCGAGCCCCTCGCAGCCGTACGCCCCTCGCACCCATACAGTCCACAAGGAACCCCCAACCCCCAACCCCCAAGGAGAAACCGTGGCTTCCACCTTCGCTTCCATCGAGATCCCCGTACCGGCCGATCGTGTCTGGCAGCTCATCGGTGGCTTCGACTCGCTGCCCGACTGGCTTCCGTTCATCCCCGTAAGCGAGTCCAGCGAGGGCGGCCGGGTGCGCAGCCTGACGAGCGAGGACGGCGGCGTGATCGTCGAGCGCCTCCTGACATTCGACGAGAAGGCGCGTACCTACAGTTACTCGATCCTGAAGGCCCCCTTCCCCGCCACCGATTACGTCGCCACCCTCACGGTGCACGAAGTGCCGGGGCAGGAGGCGTCCCGGGTGGAGTGGTCCGGCGTCTTCACGCCGGTGGGTGTCGGGGACGACGAGGTCGTGGCCCTGTTCCACGGCATCTTCAGCGACGGTCTCGCCGCCCTGAAGCAGACCCTCGCCGCTTGAGGAGCCGTCGGTCCGTCAGACCCGGGCCACGAGCTTGACCTCGACCAGGAGCTCCGGGAAGGCGAGCCGAGGGGTGCCGACCATGGTGCTCGCCACCTGGGGGTCCGGCCGGCCGTATGCCTCCTTGCGCACCGGCCCCGCGGCGGCGTCGGCCGCGCTGACATCGATCGCGTAGATGACTTCGTCGACGACGTCGTCGAGCGAAGCGCCGAAGCGACGGAGCAGTTCCGCCGCGTTGGCGTAGGCCTGGCGCAATTGCTCGCCCGTGCGGGAGAAGTCGGTGACGCGTCCGGCATCATTGACGGGGGCGGGGGCGACGAGTTCCGTCCCGCTGTGCGCCACTTGGCCGGAGAGGTAGATGGTGTCGCCGCGTTTGACCGCTTGGACGTATCCGTAATTCTCTTCCCACGGGACTCCGAAGCTTTGCACCTCACGTGTGTTGTTCATGGCGTTCCGATCCTCGGAGATAGTTTCTCGACACCTCTCGGACGCTATGGGACGGGGCATGCGTGGACCAGAATCGGTTGTGCCACCAAGAGCAAGGATCGTGCCAGTGAGGAAAGTTGTGGCGATCCTGGCGATGCCCCGTGTGTACGCGCTGGACGTCAGCATCCCGGAGCATGTCTTCGGGCGGCATCCGGGGTATCGGGTCGTGGTGCGCGGAGACGTGGGCGGCGGGGCGCGGCTCGCCGATGTGGAATCCGCCGACATCGTCGTCGTACCCGGCTATGAGGATCCGCACGTCCCGGTCCCGGACGAATATCTGAAAGCGCTGCGGATAGCCGTCGAACGGGGTGCCCGTGTGGTGGCCATCTGCACGGGTGTGTTCGCTCTCGCCGCCTGCGGAATCCTGAATGAGAAGTCGGCCACGACGCACTGGCGCCACACCGATGAACTCCGCCTGGCGTATCCGCGCGTCGACGTCGTCGACAATCGGCTGTTCGTCGAGGACGGGGCCATTCTCACGTGCGCGGGCGGAGGCGCCGGAATCGACGCGTGTCTTCATGTCGTCGAGACGGACTTCGGCGTGACGGTCGCGGACGCAGTGGCGAAGGACCTCGTCTTCTCCTCGTCTCGCGGCGCGAACGAACCGCAGTACAACGAACCGCAGTACAACGAACCGCAGAACAGGGACGTCGCCATGCCCCCTCGCGACAGCCTGCGGGCGACGCGGGAGTGGGTGCACGACAACCTGGGCAGCTCGATCACCGTGCAGCAGTTGGCCGAGCGCAGCCTGGTTTCGCGGCGGACCCTCGTCCGTCGTTTCGTGCGCGAGACGGGGCTGCCGCCCATGCAGTGGGTCGCCCTCCAGCGGATTCTCCGTGCGCGCCGGCTCCTGGAGGGCTCGGACCTGTCCGTCGAGAGGATCGCGGGGGCGACGGGGTTCGGCTCGGCAGCCAACTTCCGGGCGATCTTCCGACGGGAGGTGGGAGTCACCCCGACCGCCTACAGAAAGCAGCACGGTTGACCCGAAGGAGACCCACACCGCAGGACCGCAGAAGGCCCGCCGAGCCCGGCGGAATGATCTACTGGGCATCGCAGGCAAGGCGGGGGGCACGCACGGGGGGCCGTTTTACTCGCACCGCAGCAGGAGGTACGCAGCATGCTCGTCGATCTCTCCGGAAAGACCGCCCTCGTCACCGGATCGACCCAGGGGATCGGGGCGGCCATCGCGGTCGGCCTGGCCAGGGCGGGCGCCCGGGTCGCCGTCAACGGACGGTCCGCCGCTTCCGTCGACAAGGCCGTCGAGCGGCTGAAGGAGGAGCACGGCGGTGCCGAATTCCTCCCGGCCCC
Source organism: Streptomyces sp. A18 (assembly GCF_059026065.1). Classification (NCBI taxonomy): domain Bacteria; kingdom Bacillati; phylum Actinomycetota; class Actinomycetes; order Kitasatosporales; family Streptomycetaceae; genus Streptomyces; species Streptomyces sp. A18. The sequence goes on from NZ_JBWLKL010000024.1 coordinate 66,510, forward strand.
GGGTGACATCTCCACCGACGAAGGCGCCGCGCAGGTCTTCGCGGCAGTCCCTCACGTGGACATCCTCATCAACAACCTCGGCATCTTCGGCGCCGAACCGGCCCTCGACATCAGCGACGACGCATGGCGCCGCTACTTCGAGGTGAACGTCCTGACCGCCGTCCGCATGATCCGGCACTACCTGCCCGGCATGAAGGAACGCTCCTGGGGTCGGATCCAGAACATCGCCAGCGACTCGGCGCTCGTCATCCCCGCCGAGATGATCCACTACGGCACGTCGAAGACCGCGCTCCTCGCGGTCTCACGAGGCTTCGCCAAGGAAGCCGCCGGGTCGGGCGTGACCGTCAACTCCGTGATCGCGGGCCCCACGCACACCGGCGGCGTGGAGGACTTCGTGTACGAGCTGGTCGACTCGTCCCTGCCCTGGGACGAGGCACAGCGGGAGTTCATGGTCAAGCACCGCCCGCAGTCCCTGATCCAGCGGCTCATCGAGCCGGAGGAGATCGCGCACATGGTGGTCTACCTCAGCTCCCCGCTGGCCTCCGCCACGACCGGCGGCGCGGTCCGTGTCGACGGCGGCTACGTGGACTCGATCGTCCCGTAGCGATGACCTCCAAGGCGACGACCCCCATAGCGACGACCCTCATACCCGTGACCTCCTCAGCCATGACCTCAGCCGCGCCGCCCCCCACCGGTCTCCTGCTCGGCGTCGACATCGGGACGTCCTCCTCCAAGGGCGTCCTCGTCCGGCCCGACGGCACCCTCGTCGCCCAGGCCCAGCGCGAGCACACGACGTCCACGCCGCACCCCGGCTGGTTCGAGCACGACGCGGACGGCGTGTGGTGGGCCGAATTCCGGTCCCTGGCACGGGAGTTGCTGGCCGAACTGCCTGTGGGCGAGTCGCTCGCGGCGATCGGCGTCAGCGGTATCGGCCCCTGTCTGCTCCCCGTCGACGAGAACGGCACGCCGGTCCGCCCGGCTATCCTGTACGGCGTCGACACCCGGGCCGGAACCGAGATCGCCGAGCAGAACGAGCGCTACGGCCCCGACGAGATCATCCGCCGCTGCGGCTCGCCCCTGACCAGCCAGGCGATCGGCCCGAAGCTCGCGTGGCTGCGCCGTCACGAACCGGCGGCCTACCGGTCCACCCGCCGCTGGTACATGGCCAGTTCGTACCTCGTGCACCGTCTCACCGGCCGGTACGTCCTGGACCATCACTCGGCGAGCCAGTGCACTCCGCTGTACGACCTGGCCGCCCGGACCTGGATGGACGAGCGCTGCGAGGAGATCGCGCCGGGCCTCCAGTGGCCCGAACTGGTCTGGCCGTCCGATGTCGTGGGCGCCGTGACCCCGGAGGCCGAGGCCCTCACGGGCCTGCCGACGGGTACCCCCGTCGTCGCGGGGACGGTCGACGCGTGGGCCGAGGCGGCCGGTGTGGGTGTCGCCGCGCCCGGGGACCTCATGCTCATGTACGGGACGACGATGTTCCTGGTCGGGATCCTGCCCGAGCCGCTGACCAGCCCGAAGCTGTGGGGCACGGCGGGCGCGTTCCCCGGCACGTACTGCCTGGCCGCCGGGATGGCCACATCCGGCGCCGTCACCGGCTGGCTGCGTGACCTCACCGGTACTTCGTACGAGCAACTGACCGCGGAGGCGGGGGCGTTGCCACCCGGCGCCGAGGGTCTCCTCATGCTGCCGTACTTCGCGGGGGAGCGCACCCCGCTCTTCGACCCGGATGCCCGGGGGCTGCTCCACGGCCTCACGCTGCGGCACGGCCGCGGGCACCTCTACCGGGCCGCCCTGGAGGCCACCGCGTACGGTGTGCGGCACAATCTCGCCGCCATGACCGAGGCGGGCGCCATCGCCGAGCGCCTGGTCGCGGTCGGCGGTGGCGCGCGTGCGCTGTGGACCCGGATCGTCTCCGATGTGACCGGGCGTGAGCAGCACCTGCCACGCCACACCATCGGCGCCGCGTACGGCGACGCGTTCCTCGCGGCGGTCGGCGCGGGCCTTGCCGAGCCGAGCGACATCGCGCACTGGAACCCGACGGTCGAGGTGGTGGCCCCCGATGCCACCACCTCGACCGTCTACGACCAGCTCTACGGGCTCTACCTGGACCTGTATCCGGCGACCCGTGAGGCCGCGCACCGGCTGGCGCGCCTCAACTAGTCGATACTGACCAGGGGTTGACGGTCACGCTAGTCGTTGGTGCTCACGCGGACGTAGTCGACGACGAGCTGCTGCGGGAAGGTCGTGCTGCCGTCCGGGTCGCCCGGCCAGTAGCCGCCCACCGCGAGGTTGAGGATCAGGAAGAAGGGCTTGTCGAAGACCCACTGCTTGCCGCCCAGGTCGGCCGGGGTGCGGGTCTGGTAGACGTTGCCGTCCACGGACCACGTGACCTTGTTCGGTGACCAGTCCACCGCGAAGGTGTGGAACTTGTCCGCGAACGCCTCGCCGCCGGGCAGGGTGTAGCCCGCGCCGATGCCGCCCGAGCCGGAGTAGCCGGGGCCGTGCAGGGTGCCGTGGACGGTGCCGGGTTCGAAGCCGACGTTCTCCATCACGTCGATCTCGCCGCTCTGCGGCCAGCCCACGCTGCCGATGTCGGCGCCCAGCATCCAGAACGCGGGCCACATGCCCTGCCCGCGCGGCACCTTCATCCGGGCCTCGACGTGGCCGTAGGTCTGTGTGAACTTGCCGGAGGTGTTCAGGCGGGCCGATGTGTACTCGCAACGGCCGTACCAGCACTGGTAGTTGCCGGGGTTCTCCTTACGGGCGGTGATGACCAGGTTGCCCTGGCCGTCGAGGGCGGCGTTGTTGTTGCCCGACGTGTAGTACTGCCGCTCGTGGTTGTTGACGTTGTCGCCGGTCTCGATCTGCCACTTGCTGCCGTCGACCGCGGAGCCCGCGGCGCCGTTGAAGTCGTCGGTGAAGGTGGCGGCCGCGGCGGACTTGGCGGACTTGGCAGAGTCGTCGGGGGAGGGGGCCGCCGACGCTCCGGCAGGCAGCCCGGCCAGGGCCGAGGCGCAGCAGGCCAGGGCGACCGTGGAGAGCGCCGCACGGCGGCGCCAAGAGGTGTGCACTGTCATCACATCGCTTCACGTGGGGGTGGCGAAAGAGTGGGGGGACGAGCTGCCGAGGGGGCCATGCGCATGACAAACGGACATCGAGAACTGAACGCGGCGAGCGATCAACCCCGACGCTTTGTTCAGTACTTGATTTAAGGCAGACTCCCCCGTGCCGTCAAGGAGTTGGTGCGGACCAATGCCGGCCAACCTCAGCGGCCCCCGGCCGTCGCCCGCGCCAGATACGGCGCCGTCCGGCTCCCCTCGGCCTTCGCCACCGCGCCGGGCGGCCCCGAAGCGACGACGCGACCGCCCTCGTCGCCGCCGCCGGGGCCCAGGTCGATCACCCAGTCCGCGCCGGCCACCACCGCCATGTCGTGCTCGACGACCACCACCGAGTGGCCCGCGTCGACCAGGCCGTGCAGCTGCCGCATCAGGACCTCGACGTCGGCCGGGTGCAGTCCGGTCGTCGGCTCGTCCAGGAGGTAGAGCGTGTGACCGCGCCGGACGCGCTGCAGCTCGGCGGCCAGCTTGATGCGTTGGGCCTCGCCGCCGGACAGTTCCGTCGCGGGCTGGCCGAGGCTCAGATAGCCCAGGCCCACGTCGATGAGGGTCCGCAGGCTGCGGGCGACGGCCGGGGTGTCGGCGAAGAACTCCGCGGCGGCCTCCACCGTCAGGTCGAGTACCTCCGCGATGTTCCGTCCGTGGTAGGCCACTTGGAGTGTCTCGGGGTTGTAGCGCGCGCCGCCGCAGTCCGGGCACGGCGCATACGTGCTGGGCAGGAAGAGCAGCTCGACGCTCACGAACCCCTCGCCCTGGCAGGTCTCGCACCGCCCGCCCGCGACGTTGAACGAGAAGCGCCCCACGCCGTATCCGCGTGTTCGCGCCGCGTCCGTGGCCGCGAAGACCTTGCGCACGACGTCGAAGAGGCCCGTGTAGGTGGCCAGGTTGGAGCGGGGTGTGCGGCCGATCGGCCTCTGGTCGACGCACACCAGGCGCCCCACACCGTCGAGTTCCTCGGTGATCTCGCCGATGAGCGTGGACTTGCCCGAACCGGAGACGCCGGTGACCGCGGTGAAGGCGCCGAGCGGGAACTCGGCCGTCACGTCGCGCAGGTTGTGCCGGCTCACGGGGCCCACCTTCAGCCGGCCGCGCGGGGCGCGCACCTCGCGCGCGGGGGCGGGCTCGCGGCCGAAGAGGAAACGGGCCGTCGCGGACTCCGTGACGCTCTCCAGGTCCGCCACCGGGCCGCTGTGCAGCACCTGGCCGCCGTGCTCACCGGCGTGTGGACCCACGTCGACGAGCCAGTCCGCGTGGCGCATCACGTCGAGATGGTGCTCCACGACGAAGACCGAGTTGCCCGCGGCCTTGAGCCGGTCCAGGACGGTGAGCAGGGACTCCGTGTCCGCCGGGTGCAGACCGGCCGACGGTTCGTCCAGGACGTACACGACACCGAAGAGCCCCGAGCGCAACTGCGTGGCCAGGCGCAGCCGTTGGAGCTCGCCCGGGGAGAGGGTGGGCGTGGCGCGGTCCGGGCTCAGATAGCCGAGACCCAGCTCGGTGATCGTGGCGATGCGGGAGAGGAGGTCGTCGGACAGGACACGGGCCGCCTCCGAACCCGGCGCGCCCTGCAGGGACGTGGCCAGTTCCGTCAGGGGCAGCGCGGCGAGATCGGCGATCGTGCGGCCCGCGAACGTGACCGCCATCGCCTCCGGACGCAGCCGGCTGCCGCCGCACGCAGGACAGTCGGCGCTCGCCAGGAAGCGCTCGGCCTTGGCGCGCAGCGTCTGGCTCTTGGAGTCCGAGAACGTCTTCATCACATAGCGCCTGGCACTCATGTATGTGCCCTGGTACGGGCGTTGGATGCGGCCCGCGTCCCGCACCGGGTGCACCGTCACCACCGGCTGCTCGTCCGTGAACAGAATCCAGTCCCGGTCCGCCTGCGGCAGCTCGCGCCAGGGTCGGTCGACGTCGTGACCGAGTGCGTCGAGCACGTCCCGGAGGTTCTTGCCCTGCCAGGCACCGGGCCAGGCGGCGATCGCGCCCTCGCGGATGGAGAGGGAGGGATCGGGGACCAGGAGTTCCTCGGACGTGCGGTGCACACGGCCCAGGCCGTGACACTGAGGGCAGGCACCGGCGGCCGTGTTCGGAGAGAAGGCGTCCGAGTCGAGCCGCTCGGCACCCTCGGGAAAGGTGCCGGCGCGGGAGAACAGCATGCGCAGCGAGTTCGAGAGGTTGGTGACCGTGCCCACGGAGGAGCGGGAGGTGGGCGCAGCGCGGCGCTGCTGGAGCGAGACCGCTGGGGGCAGGCCGGTGATCTCACCGACCTTCGGCGCGCCCACCTGATGGATCAGCCGCCTGGCGTACGGAGCGACGGACTCGAAGTAGCGGCGCTGGGCCTCCGCGTAGATCGTCCCGAAGGCGAGCGAGGACTTCCCGGAGCCGGAGACGCCGGTGAAGACCGCGAGGACGTCACGCGGGATGTCCACGTCGACGTCCCGGAGGTTGTGCTCGCGGGCGCCCCGGACACGTACGAACGGATCGTGAGGGCTGTGCATGGGGACTCCGTACGCGGCTCGGGGGCAAACCCCACGATTCTAGGTCCCGGCCAGACCCGCGACCCGGGCCAGGCGCCGGAAGGAGTCGATGAGGCCTTCACGGTCGTACGTACTGGTCGTGACAAGGACTTCCTGGGCGCCGCTCTCCTTGATCAGCGTCTCGAGATCGTCGGCCACCTGCTCCTCCGTGCCGTGGATGTGACCGGCGAGCCCCGATTCGTAGAAGCCGCGTTCCTTCTCGGTCATCCGCATCTCAGGTGACTCGATGCGCTCGGCCGGGGGCAGGGGCGGGAACGTGCCGTGGGTGCGTGAGTACGCCATCGACCAGGCTTCCGGTATCAGCAGGCGGCGGGCCTCCTCGGGCGTCTCGGCGACGGCGATCGTGCCCGATACGACCACGTACGGCTCGCTCGACCAGACGGAGGGCCGGAAGGACGCGCGGTAGTGCTCGATGCCGCGGAGCATCTTCTCGCGGCTCTTGATGTCGCCGATGACCATCGGGAGCCCGGCCCGCGCCGCGATGGTGGCGCCCTCGCCGATGGCCAGGACGAACGGTGGGACGGTCATGCCTTCGGAGGGACGGGCGTGCGCTCCGGTGTCCGACGTGCCGCGGAACCAGCCGAGGAGTTCGGTGAGCTGCGCGGCGAAGTCATCGGCGTCGTGCTTGTCCCGGCCCAGCGCCTTGCGCACCCCGTCGGTGAACCCCACCGAGCGGCCGAGCCCCATGTCGATGCGCCCGGGGAAGAGAGCCTCGAGAACCCCGAACTGCTCGGCGACGACCAGGGGTTGATGGTTCGGCAGCATCACGCCGCCCGTGCCGACCCGGATCGTGCGCGTCGCGGCGGCGACGGCGGCGGCGAGGACGGTCGGCGCGGAGCCCGCGACGCCGGGCACCGCGTGGTGCTCCGAGACCCACAGACGGTGGTATCCGAGTCCTTCGAGCTCCTGGGCCAGGCGCACCGTGTCGCGCAGGGCCTGCGGTCCTTCGTGCCCCTCGCGGGTGCGGGAGCGGTCGAGGACCGAGAACCGGGTCGCTGCCACACGAGATCCCTTCGCCGGGGTGGGGATCGCGTTCTGATCTCCTCTGTGATCTCCATGATCCGTCACGCGCGGGCCGTGGGCAAAGTGATTCTTCGGGGCCGCGTACGGCCTGCCGCATGCTGGACTACTCCTGCACCGCCTCGTCCCCACTCCCACGAGTCGAAAGAGGAATTGGCGTTGAGCGAACCGACGAAGCTGCCCCCGGAGATCGACACGACCGTCGCCCACAGCGCGCGCGTCTGGAACTACTGGCTCGGCGGCAAGGACAACTTCCCCGCCGACCAGCAGGCAGGGGACGCCTACCGCGACAAGTATCCGCTGATCGAGCAATTCGCCCGTGAGTCACGGCACTTCCTGCGGCGCACCGTCAGCCACCTGGCGCGGGACGCCGGGATCCGCCAGTTCCTCGACCTGGGTGCCGGATTACCGACGGCCGACAACACCCACGAGGTGGCCCAGCGCATCGCCCCCGAGTCCCGAGTGGTCTACGTGGACCATGACCCGCTCGTCCTGCTGCACGTGAACGCGATGCGTACGAGCACGCCTGAGGGCGCCACCGCCTATGTGCTCGCGGACATGCGCGACACGGACACGGTCCTGCGGGGCGCGGCCGAGACCCTGGACCTGACCCGGCCCGTCGCCCTGGTGATCAACGACGTCCTCGGCCACATCGTGGACTGGGACGACGCCCTGTCCCTCGTACGTCGCCTGGTGGAGAAGCTCCCCTCCGGGAGCCATCTGTCCCTGAGCCACTCCACCGCGTCGGACGAGGAACACCGCAGGGTGCAGGAGGAGTACAACAACTCCGGCGCGATTCCCTACATCTTCCGCGAGCCGGACGTGACCATCGCCTTCTTCGAGGGCCTCGACCTCGTCGAGCCCGGCTTCGTCTCCTGGCCCCACTGGCGGCCCGACGCCGACACGGACACCACCACCGCGCGTGCGGGCTGGGGCGCCGTCGCACGGATCCCGTGACGACGAGCCGCACGCGGGGATTGCCTACGCTGGGCGCGTGACGGACGACAGCAGACCTCTGGCCGTGTTCGACCTGGATGGCACGCTCGCGGACACCGCGCACCGGCAGCGCTTCCTGGAGCGCAAGCCGCGCGACTGGGCCGCCTTCTTCGCGGCGGCCCCGGACGACCCGCCGCTGGAGCGCGGTGTGGCGCTCGCCCTGGAGAGCGCGGCGGAGTGCGAGGTCGTCTACCTCACGGGCAGGCCCGAGCGGTGCCGCAAGGACACCGTGGCGTGGCTCGCGGCGCAGGGCCTTCCCGAGGGGCGGATCTGGATGCGCCGCAACGACGATCGGCGGCCCGCACGCCGCACCAAGCTGGAGACCCTCCAGAAGATCTCCAGGTCCCGCGACGTCAGGGTGCTCGTGGACGACGACGAGCTGGTGTGCCACGAGGCCGAGCGCGCGGGCTTCACGGTCGTACGGGCGCGCTGGGCGAGCACGTCCGCCGCGCTCAAGGACGCCCAGGAGCGTGAGGGGCGGACGTGACCGCTGGGCGGCGGGGTCAGGCGCTGTCCCCGTCCTCCAGGCGGAAGCCGACCTTCAGGCCCACCTGGTAGTGCTCGATCTCGCCGTTCTCGATGTGGCCGCGCACCTGGGTGACCTCGAACCAGTCCAGCGAGCGCAGCGTCTGCGAAGCGCGGGCGATGCCGTTGCGGATGGCCTGGTCGACGCCCTCGTGCGAGGTGCCGACGATCTCGGTGACCCGGTAGGTGTGGTCGGACATCAGAGTGTTCCTCTCCGCCGTGTGGTGACCTCACTCCACGGTGCCCCACCACGCGGCGGTGCGCGAGGCGGTGGGGGAACGGGGCCGAAATCTCCGATCCCGGTGCCATTCCCCCTTGACCGACCCATTGGTACAGACCAAAATCCAGCCGTACCCGTTCGAGCCAGGAGCTCACCCCCACGTCGGGCCGACCTTCCCCTGTCCGCAGGCAGAAAGTGACCCACGTGAAACCGCACCGCCGCGCCGCCATGCCCCTGTCCCTCGTCCTCGCGGCCACCGCGCTGCTTCCCGGATGCGGCGTCCTGCCGGGCGGCGGAGAGGATAAGCGGACCGTCACCGTGTGGCTCATGCGGGGCAGCGCGTCGGCGGAATTCATCGAGCGGTTCCGCACGGACTTCGAGCAGCGCAACGGAGACATCGACCTGGAGATACGCCTCCAGGAGTGGACCGGCATCGGCGGCAAGGTCAAGGCCGCGCTCAAGGCCGAGGACGGGCCCGACGTCATCGAGGTCGGCAACACCCAGGTCGCCCAGTACGTCGACGAGGGCGGGCTCTACGACCTCACCCTGGAGTCCGCGCGCGACCTGGGCATGAAGGACTGGCTGCCGGGTCTCGCCGAGCCCGGCCAGTACAACGGCAGCCAGTACGGCATCCCTTGGTACGCCGCCAACCGCGTCGTGATCTACAACAAGGACCTCTTCGCGCGGGCCGGTATCGAGCAGCCGCCGAAGACGCGCGCACGGTGGATCGCCGACACGAAGCGGCTCAACTCCGGTGGCGACCAGGGGATCTATCTCGCGGGTCAGGACTGGTACACCCTGGCCGGCTTCATCTGGGACGAGGGCGGCGAGCTCGCCACGGAGGCCAACGGGACGAGAGGGGTGTGGGAGGGCAGCCTGCACACGACCGCGGCGCTGCGGGGCATGGAGTTCTACCGGCAGTTGCAGGTCCTTGGCGAGGGCCCGCAGGACGCGGACGAGGAGCATCCGCCGCAGGCCGGGGTGTTCGCAGGGGGGAAGGTGGCGCAGATCGTCGCCGTACCGGGGACGGCGCGGGCCATCGAGGAGGAGAACCCCGAACTGAAGGGAAAACTCGGCTACTTCCCGATCCCGGGCAAGACGGCGGCGAAGCCGGGCGCCGTCTTCACCGGCGGGTCCGACCTCGTCGTGCGCGGGAAGACGGACGACCGGCGGGGCGCGGTCGCCGTGATCAAGGCTCTCGCGGGCAAGAAGTGGCAGAAGGACCTGGCAAGGACCATGAACTACGTCCCGAACAAGACGACTCTCGCGTCGGCCGTCTCGGGCGAGGAAGGGGTCGCCGCGATGGCCGCGGGCGCCGCACAGGGCCGGGCGACGCCCGCCTCTCCGCAGTGGGCCGCGGTGGAGGCGGACAACCCCATCAAGGCGTACATGTCGAAGGTGCTCGGCGGGGGTGACCCGGCGACGGAGGCGAGGCTGGCGTCCCGCCGGATCACCAAGGAGCTGGACGTGAGCGGGCCGTAAGGGGCACGGGGCTGTGACACATGCGGCTCCGCCGCGTGGGCGCGACCAGCCCCCACCGGCCCGCGGGGTGCATCACCGCACATCCAGCGGAGCGCTCAGCGCGCCACGCTGAGCGACAGCGCGAACCGCGCCCTCTCGTCCGTCCACCAGTGGGTCAGCTTCAGGTCCGCCGCGGACAGCTCGGACCGCACGCCGTCCTCGCGGAACTTCGCCGAGATCTCCGTACGCATCTCCTCGTGGCGGTCGAAGTCGACCGCCAGGTCGAGCGCCGGGATCTTCACCGTCTGGGCCGCCCGCGAGCGCAGGCGCATCTCGATCCACTCGTGCTCGCTGTCCCAGACGGCCACGTGCGAGAACGCGTCGGGGTCGAAGTCCGCGCCGAGCTCGCGGTTGATCACGGTCAGGACGTTCTTGTTGAAGGAGGCCGTGATGCCCGACCCGTCGTCGTACGCCGAGACGAGCACCGACTCCTCCTTCACCAGGTCCGTGCCGAGCAGCAGCGCGTCACCGGGGGAGAGCAGGGAGCGCACCGATGTCAGGAACGCGGTGCGCTCCGCCGGAAGGAGGTTGCCGATCGTGCCGCCCAGGAAGGCGACCAGACGCGGGCCCGGTGTGCCCGGCAGGGCGAGGCCGCGGGTGAAGTCGGCGATCAGGGCGTGCACGTTCAGGGAGGGCCGCGAGGCGATCAGCGTGTTCGCGGCGCCGGTGAGCGCGCTCTCGCTCACGTCCACGGGGACGTACGTGTGCAGTCCGGGGAGCGCGTCGATCAGGTGGCGGGTCTTCTCGGATGAGCCCGAACCCAACTCGATCAGCGTGCGCGCGCCCGTCGCGTCGGCGATCTCCGTGGCACGGGTCTGCAGGATCTCGCGCTCGGCGCGCGTCGGGTAGTACTCCGGCAACGTGGTGATCTCGTCGAAGAGCGCGCTGCCCCGCGCGTCGTAGAACCACTTGGGCGGCAGCGTCTTGGGCGTGCGGGTGAGGCCGTGCAGGACGTCGGCGCGCAGGGCGGCGTCGGTGGCGTCCACGGGCAGGGTGCGGGTCAGCTGGAACGGGCTCACGCGGTGGGCTCCTTGAGCGGGGTCAGCAGAACATCGGTACGGCTGGCGGCGAGCAGCGTGCGGTCGGGCACCTGGCGCCAGTGCGGATCGTCGTCGTAGGGCTCGGAGGCCACGACGGTGCGGCGGCCCGGTTCGGTGAGATACCAGAGCGTGTCGCCCCAGGCGGTCGCGGCGATCGTCTCGCCATTGGTGAGCAGGAGGTTGAGGCGCGAACCGGGGGCCGCGCCCGCGACCTCGGTCACGGTGTCCGCGAGGGCCTGGCCCTCGTCGTCGCCGCTGCGGAGCCGGTGCAGGACGAGCGCCCACACCAGCGCGGAGTCGCAGCGCGCCGCCATGGAGAGCAGGTCCTCCGGCGGCAGCAGCCGGGACACCGGGGCGAGCGAGCGCGGCCAGCCCGCGACCGCGCCGTTGTGGCTGAACAGCCAGGTCCCGGCGGCGAAAGGCGCCGCCGCCGCTTCCCCGTCCGCGCCCGCCTCGGTCGCGTCGCGCACCGCCGCGAGCAGCGCCCCGGACCGCACGACCCGGGAGAGATCCGCGAAGGACTGGTCGCCCCAGATCGGCCCGGAGCGGCGGTAGCGCGCGGGCACCGGATCACCCTCGGCGTACCAGCCCACCCCGAAACCATCGGCGTTGACCGTGCCGTAGCGCTGCTGCCGCGGCGCCCAGGACTGCCGGAACAGGCTGTGCAAGGGGTCCACGAGGAGCTTGCCGAGCGGCTCCTCAGGGCCCAGGAACGCCAGGTGACGGCACATCAGACGGCCTCCGTCGGGCCCGCGTCGCGCGCCGTGCGGAACCCGGAGAAGATCTGCCGCCGCACCGGGTGGTCCCAGTTGCGGAACGTGCCACGGCACGCCACCTCGTCCACGGAGAACGCCCCGCCGCGAAGTACCTTGTAGTCGCCGCCGAAGAAGACGTCCGAGTACTCGCGGTAGGGGAAGGCTGCGAACCCCGGATAGGGCAGGAAGTCGCTGGACGTCCACTCCCACACGTCGCCGATCAACTGGCGTATGCCGAGCGGTGATTCACCGGCCGGGTAGCTCCCGGCGGGTGCCGGGCGGAGGTGGCGCTGGCCCAGGTTCGCGCGCTCGGGTGTGGGGTCCGCGTCGCCCCACGGGTAGCGCATCGAGCGGTCGGACGCCGGGTCGTGCCGGGCGGCCTTCTCCCACTCCTCCTCGGTGGGCAGCCGCCGTCCGGCCCAGCGTGCGTACGCGTCCGCCTCGTACCAACTGACGTGCAGAACAGGCTCATCGGCCGGTACGGGCTCGACGGTCCCGAAGTGTCGGCGCAGCCACTGGCCGCCCTCGCGGCGCCAGAACAGCGGTGCCGAGAGGCCGTTGCCGCGGACCATGTCCCAGCCGGCCGGGGCCCACCACCGCTGTTCCTCATAGCCGCCGTCGGCGATGAAGCGCTGGAAGTCGGCGTTGGTCACCGGCGTCGTGTCGATGTAGAAGGGCGGGACCAGACGGTGGTGCGCCGGGCGTTCGTTGTCCAGTGCCCACGGCTCGGTGGACGTGCCCATCGTGAACGGGCCGCCGGGTACGAGGACTTCGGCGAGACCCTTGAACGGCGGCGCGGGCGCTGGATCCGGCGCCGTGAGCGCCGTGGGACCCGAGCGCAGCTGATGGGTGATCAGCATCGTCTCGTCGTGCTGCTGTTCATGTTGCGCGATCATGCCGAACGCGAAGCCCGCGTCGGTCAGCGGCGATCCGCGAAACGGCGTGCTCTCCAGGACGTCGAGCGCCCGCCCGCGCACCTCGGCCGCGTAGCCGCGGGCCTCGGCGGGCGCGAGCAGCGGCAGGCTCGGCCGCTCGGAACGGGGGTGCTCGAAGGCGTCGTACAGGCCGTCGATCTCGGGCCGCATGGCGTCACGGCCCGCCACCGCCCGCAGCAGCCACAGCTCTTCCTGGTTGCCGATGTGTGCCAGGTCCCAGACCAGCGGCGACATCAACGGCGAGTGCTGGGCGATCAGTTCGGGCTCCTCCACGCACGTGGTCAGGAGCGAGGTGCGGTCCCTGGCGGCGAGGAGCGCCGCCAGGGCGCGCCGTCGAAGCGCATCGGGGTCGCTGACGGTTCCGGTCATCGGAGGATGCCCTTCTCGTGCTCGTGGTCGTAGAGGTGGCCGTCCAGGTGCCCGTCGAGCAGGTCGTCCGCCGGGCAGCGGCCCCGCGCGACATACCGCTCGGCGTACGCGGCGACGGCTTCTCGCACCTCGGTGCTCGCGCCCATCCGGGGCAGCGCGTCGGCCGCCGCCGCGAAACAGGCGGCCGCGGCCTCGCGCAGCTCCGGGTCGGCGAGCCCGTGCCGCGCCGCGTCCAGCCACAGCGGGCTGCGCGGCGCCGCGGGCGCGCCGGGCGGGCACGCGCGCTCGGCCAGCGGCTTCAGGATGCGGTAGGCGGTCTCGGACGCCTGTGGGTCGTCGAACAGCGCGCTCGTCACGGCGAGCGGCACGATCCAGCCGTGCTCGCCGGGCTGGGCGTCGACCATCCGCAGCTCCAGATGGCCGCGCGGGCGTACGGGCGGGAAGAGGGTGGTCAGGTGGTAGTCGAGATCGTCGCGCGTCGGCGGACGCGGCCCGCCCGAGCGGGCCCAGGTGCGGAAGGTGAGCCCCTCCGGCACCGTCCAGGGCGCGTCGTCCCCGTCGTCCTGTCCTCTGATGAACATGACCGGCGCGTCGAGCGCGTGCCGTGTCCAGGCCGCCCGCGGCTCCGCGTCCATCGACGGCGCGCCGGACGTGCCCGGGTCGATCGACGCCCACACGGCCTGCCGTGTGGAGCGCCAGCCCGTGGAACGCCCGTCCTGGACCGGCGAGTTGGCGAACGCGGCGACCAGCACAGGGCCGAGGAGATGCGCGAGCCGCCAGCGCCGGCCGTAGCCGAGCGGGCCCGGTTCCTCGTGCCCCGCGTCCAGACAGATCTGCACGGAGGCCGTGGAGCACATCATGCGGCGGCCCGCGGGGCCGGCGCGGTCGAGATAGCTCTCCATCGCGTCATAGCGCGGGCGGTGGAGGATGCGGGACGGCGGACGCCAGGGATCGGCACCGAGGCCGGTGAGCGTCAGATCCAGGGCGGAGAGTCGATCACGTACGAGGGAGAGATCGGCCGATACGGCGGATACGCACTCCATGAGCGAGGCGGCGGGGAGCGAGCTGAGCTCCAGCTGGCCGCCTGGTTCGACGGTGATCAGGGAGTGCAGGGGCAGGGCCCGCAGCGCGGCGTAGGCCGCTTCGAGGCGGGCGGGGGGCACGGGCAGATGGAGCCGGTGCGGCTCGTGGATCAGCCATTCCAGTTCGACACCGGTGACACGTGGGGGTCCGGTCTTGAAGCAGATGCCGGTGACCAGCGCCTCCGCTTCGGACTCGGATACCGCGGTGCCGTACTTCGCGCGGTACGTCGTACAGTCGCCCTCGGGCATGCAGGGGTCCTCCTGTTCAAGTTCTGCCTGGTCCAGCGGTTGTGGACCACCCGGTCAACTCGATATGGGATGGACCGAGTTGGCAGCGCTCGTTCCACCCAAGACCAGGTCGGCCCATCGCACAAGAGTGCCCCTGGGGTCGAATGGATGCCAGGGAATTCTGTTGCGGCGGACGACGCGAAGACCTCACCATGCGTTCATGTGTGAGTCGGGGGACGGGACCGCAGAGGTCGGGGCGGGTGAGCGGGCATGAGCGCGCGACTGCGTGGCATCGCGCAGCAGACCGAGGCGATCGTGGCGGCAGGCCGGTACACAGCTCCGGGTGGCCGCGAGGTGCTGATCGCGGATGCCGTGGACGCCGCGCGCTCCGGCACGCGGCTGTTCGGTCCGGCGGCCCTGCGCGTGACTCCCGTGACGCCGCCCGAGCTGATCTCCACGGTAGTCGAGGTCACCGGCGAGAGCAGCTTGGCGGCCGCGCACCGCCTCTCCGGCGCGGATACGGGCCCCGTGGCCGTCCTGAACTTCTCCTCCGCACGCAATCCCGGCGGCGGCTATCTGAACGGCGCCCAGGCCCAGGAGGAGGCGCTGTGCCGCGCCTCGGCCCTGTACACCTGCGTGCGCTCGGCCCGGGAGTTCTACGACCACCACCGCGCCCACCGCGATCCCTTCTACAGCGACCGCGTGATCCACTCCCCGGCCGTGCCGGTCTTCCGCGACGACCGGGGTCGGCTCCTCGACGCCGCGTACACGGTCGGCTTCCTGACCTCGGCGGCGCCGAACGCGGGCGTCGTGCTGCGCCAGGCTCCGGAGCGCGCGAAGGAGCTGCCGTCCGCGCTGGCCGGGCGCGCGGAGCGGGTCCTGGAGACCGCGGCCGCCTGTGGCTACCGGCGGCTCGTGCTGGGCGCCTGGGGCTGCGGGGTGTTCCAGAACGACCCCGCGCAGGTGGCGGGCGCGTTCCGGGCACTGCTCGACGAAGGCGGCCGGTTCCACGGGTACTTCGAGCACATCGTCTTCGGGGTGCTCGACCGCACGCGCGGGGCGGTGACGCGGGCCGCCTTCGAGGAGGCGTTCGGTGCGGAGTTCCAGGGGCGCGGCCCAGGGCCCTCAGCAGCGGCCGGCGTTCAGGCGCCTCCCGTGGCGGCTACCGCCACCCGTACCGCTCCTGCAGCCGCCGCACGACCAGATTGAACCGCATCCGGTCGAGCGCGCACGCCTCGCGCCGCATGCCCGCGTCGTGCACCCGAAACACCCGGTCGATGGCGACCCAGGAGTCGCGGCCCTCGCGGTCCCAGGGGCCGCTGCCGATCGGCACCCACTCCTTGTCGTTCGCGTGCTGCTTGCTGGACAGCTGCACGGCGAGCAGCGTGCCGCGCGCCTCGCGCGCGACGACCAGGACGGGGCGGTCCTTGCCGCGCCCGTCGTTCTCCTCGTAGGGAACCCACGTCCAGACGATCTCGCCGGGGTCGGGATCGCCGTCGTGGGCGGGTGCGTACGTCGTCTGGACCCGGCCGACCTCGCGCGGCTCGGCCTCGGTGGTCGCGGCGTCGCCCGTGCGGCCCGGGTGCGCGGACATCTGCGGGTCATCGGTGTTGGCAGTCACGCGGGCCACGGTAGAACCTGTCTGGCCCAACCCGCGGGGCGGGTCCGTCCGATGGACCGCAGGCTCGGTCCATGGCGCATCGACGACACCTCAGCCGAGCCCGGATCACCGCGGTGCTCGCCCTCTGTGGCACGGCACTTGCCCCCACGCTCCCGCAGCCCACCGGCCGCTCCGCGCCGCCGCCGCGCACCGTCTCGGCGTGGCTGCCCTACTGGGACCAGGAAGCCGCGTACAAGAACGCCCTGCGCCATGCCGACCAACTCCACACCGTCAGCCCCTTCTGGTACGAGGCGAAGTCGGCGGGGCGCGTGGCGGGCCACACCGGCGCCGGCTCGCGCCGCGTCATCGACGGGCTCCACAAGGCGGGCATCAAGGTCGTGCCGACCGTCATGGAGCGGATGCCGCCCGGAGCGCTCGCGGCCGTCGTCACCGACAAGGCCCGGCGTACGGAGCACATCGACGAGCTGCTGCGCGTCGTCCGCAGCCGCGGTTACGACGGCATCGACCTGGACTACGAGTCCATCGCGCCCACCGGCGACTCCGTCTACGGGAAAGTGCGGGCGGGCTACGCGACGATGGTCACCGACCTGTGCGCGCGGCTGCACGCACTGCGTAAGCAGTGCGTGGTCACGGTGTCGCCGAAGACGCGGATCAGCGGGCGCATCTGGGACTACCGCCGACTGGGCGCCGCCGCCGACCGGTTGCGCATCATGGCCTACGACCAGCACTGGTCCCTGGGTCCCCCGGGCCCTCTGTCATCCCCCGCCTGGTACGAGGAGATCCTGCGCAACGCCACCGCCGAAGTCCCGGCCGGAAAGCTGGAGATGGGCCTGCCCGGCTACGGCTGGGACTGGGTGGTCGGCAGCAAGGACCGCGCCAAGCACGTCACCTGGAAGGAAGCCGAGGCCCTGCGCCGCCGCGTCGGTGCCCCCTACCGGATCGACCCCAAGTCGAGCACGCCCCACTTCACGTACGACGAAGGCGGCAAGCGCCGCACCGTCTGGTACCAGGACGCGCGCGGGACGGCGGCACATCTGCCGGTCCTGAAGAAGTACGGCGTGCGCCACACCGTCCTGTGGGCCCTCGGCTTCGAGGACCCGAAGCTGTGGGGCACCCTCGCCAAGGGCTCATGAGACCGAGGCGGGCCACCGCTCGTACCAGCGCTGGTCCGCCTCCAACTGCGCGGCGAGCGACACCAGGAGCGGTTCGCTGCCGTCGGGCCCGAGCAGCTGCGCGCCGACCGGCAGTCCGTCGCCCACCTGGCCCGCGGGCACGTTGACGCCGGGCCAGCCCAGGACGTTCCACGTCCACGCGTAGGGGCAGGCGGCGATCATCGCCTGGTCGGTGCGCCAGCCGCTGAGGGAGGCCATGGCGCCGATCCGGGGCGGGGGAGTGGCGGTGGTGGGCGTCAGGACCACGTCGTACGTCGAGAAGATCGCGCCGACCCGGCGGTGCAGGGCGGCCTCGGAGCGGCGGGCCAGGCGCAACGGAGCGCCGCCGAGCAGACGGCCCAGGCGCGCCGCCTCCTTGGTGCGCGGGTCGAGCAGGTGCGGGTCGGGGACCTCGCGGACCCAGCCGGTGATCCCCGCGGTGGCGCGCGGCACGAAGTCGAGGCCTATCTGGCCATAGCGCGGGTCGGCCTCCTCGACGTCGTGGCCGAGGGAGGCGAGACGGTCCGCGAGCACCATGATCTTCCGGCGCACCACGGGGTGCAGGCGCTTGGGGGTCGCGGTGAACGGCATGCGCAGGGAGAGGGCGATCCGCAGCCGCCCCGGCTCGCGGGTCGCCGCGTCCGAGGCGCTGATGGCGGGCGGCCGGTGCAGGTCACCGCTGTGGTTGCCGCTCGCCGCGTCGAGCAGCAGGGCCGCGTCGGCGACGGTCCTGGCGAGCGGGCCGTTGACGGTGATGCCGTTGAAGGCCTCGGGCCACGGCCACGTCGAGATGCGGCCGCGCTGCGGCTTGATCCCGACGAGATGGGTCCAGGCTGCGGGGATCCGCACCGAGCCCGCGCCGTCCGAGCCGAGCGCCGCGGGGACGAGCCCCGCGGCGACCGCGGCCGCCGAGCCGCCCGACGAACCGCCGGGGGTGTGGTCGGTGTGCCACGGGTTGCGGGTGTCACCGAAGCCGGGCCCTTCAGTGAAGGGCCACTGGCCCAGCTCGCAGGTGTTGGTCTTGCCGACGATCACGGCTCCGGCCGCCCGAAGGCGGCGTACGGACTCGGCGTCCTCCGTCTTCGCCGGGAAGTCGCCCCGGCAGCCGAACGCGGTCGGCTCGCCCGCCACGTCCGTGTCGTCCTTCACGGCCAGCGGTACGCCGAGCAGCGTCCTGCCAGGTCCGCCCGAGGCCAACTCCCGGTCGGCGGCGTCCGCTTCGGCGAGCGCGGCCTCGGCCCGCACCAGCTTGAACGCGTTGAGGACGGGCTGCGAGGCCTCGATCCGCGCCAGCGTCCGCTCGGTCAGCTCACGCGAGGACACTTCTCCATCGGCCAGCGCGCGGGCGGTGCGCGCGAGGCCGTCGGCACGGTCGGCAGTCATGTGGGGGCACCTTTGATCGACGGGCAGGTGCACGCACGCTAACCGGCGCGGCAGGAACGCGGTACGAGGCCAGGGCAGTTCACGCCTCGCACGCCGCGTCGGAGCGCCCGACGCGGGCCGCGGGCACCCCGATGCCCGCCTGGGAGCGCTCCTGTGCCGTCTGGAAAGATGAGCCACGCCATGGTGCAGATACCGAACAAGACCGCACAGCAGCCCGCGCAGTACTCCGCGCCGACGAGCGCCGACGTGGCGCGTCTGGCGGGAGTCTCACGCGCGACCGTCTCGTACGTCCTGAACGACACCAGTGCCGTCCGCATCAGCGAACCCACCCGCCGCCGCGTGCACGAGGCCGCCAAGGAACTGGGGTACGTCCCGCACGCCGCGGCCCGCAGCCTGCGCGCCGGGCACACCCGCGTGGTCCTGATGCCCACGCCGCAGATCCCCGTGGGTCCGCTCTTCAGCGAGTTCTTCAACGAGCTGCAGTGGGCACTCAGCCGCTTCGACTACACCGTCGTGCAGTACGGCAGCCTCGGCCTGACCGGCGACGAGGCCGCCCGCGCCTGGGCCGAGCTGCGCCCGGTCGCGGTGCTCGCCCCCGCCGCGTCGGGGCTCGGCGCGCGCGGTGTGAGTGTCCTGAAGCGGTCAGGTGCCAAGGCGGTCTTCACGCTGGGCCCGCAGGGGGCCGAGGGCGCCCACGCCCTGCTCATGGACCAGCGTCTGGTGGGTGAGTGCGCCGCCACGCATCTCCTGGAGCGCGGCCGCCGGCACATCGGCGTCGTGATCCCCGAGGAACGGGGCCTTGAGCCCTTCGCGCGCCCGCGCGCCGAAGGCGTCCGCCGCACGGTGGACCGGCACGGCCCGGACGCCACGACGACCGAGCTGCCCCTGGCCTACGACGAGGAGTCCGCGGCCCGGCTCGCGGCGAGCTGGCGGACGCTGGGCGTCGACGGGGTGTTCACGTACAACGACGAGTACGCGATGCTCCTGATGCGGGCGCTGCAGGACGAAGGCATCGCCGTCCCCGAGGGGACGGCGATGATCGGCGCCGACGACTTGATGCTCGGCAGGCTCCTGCGGCCGCGGCTCAGCACGGTCCGCATCGAGCTGCCGTCGGGTCAGAAGCTCGCGGAGCTCGTCGACCGGGTCGTGCGCGACCCGGGCATGGAGCCCGAGGTGCACGACGTGCTCGGTGCAACGGCAGTGCACCGCGAGTCCAGCTGACCCAGCTGCTTGTGGTCTGTCTGTGGGTCTGTCTGTGGGTCTTCCCTACTGCTCCTGCGCCTGGGCCTTGGCCTGCTCCTCGGCGACGGACTTGCGGACCTCGTCCATGTCCAGCTGCCTGGCCTGCCCGATGACGTCCTCCAGGGCGGCCGCCGGCAGCGCGCCGGGCTGGGCGAACACGGCCACCTGATCGCGGACGATCATCAGCGTCGGGATCGACTGGATGCCGAAGGCCTGAGCAAGCTCAGGCTGCGCCTCCGTGTCCACCTTGCCGAAGACCATGTCGGGGTTGGCTTCGGCGGCCTTGTCGTAGACGGGCGCGAACGACTTGCACGGACCGCACCACTCCGCCCAGAAGTCGATCAGGACGAATTCGTTGTCCGTGACCGTCTGGTCGAAGTTTTCCTTGGTGAGCTCCACAGTCGTGCTGCTCATGGTGTTTCCCTCTTCCTGCTGTCGGTCGAAGCCGTTGTGCACAACGGCTCGGGCGGCAGACGTATTCCACGCGCTCACCCGGGCTCGTTCCGCGCGCGTACCCATGTGGCCACGTCGCACACCTGCGACCACACTGGCTTCCATGACGGATTCGAAGACGTACGACGTAGTGGTCCTGGGTGCCGGTCCCGTCGGGGAGAACGTCGCGGACCGGGCCCGCGCCGGGGGCCTGAGCGTGGCGATCGTGGAGAGCGAACTCGTCGGGGGCGAGTGTTCGTACTGGGCGTGCATGCCGAGCAAGGCGCTGCTGCGCCCTGTCATCGCCCGAGCGGACGCCCGCAAGGTGCCCGGACTGCGCCAGTCGGTGCAGGGTCCGCTGGACGCGGCGGCGGTCCTCGCCCACCGGGACGACTACACCTCGCACTGGAAGGACGACGGCCAGGTCGGGTGGCTCGAATCGATCGGCGTCGACCTCTTCCGCGGCCACGGCCGCATCGCCGGAACCCGCCAGGTCTCGGTCACGGGCCGCGACGGGACCGAGCTGACCCTGACCGCCCGCCACGCGGTGGCGGTGTGCACGGGCACCCGCGCCGCGCTGCCCGACCTGCCCGGCCTTGCCGACGTCAAGCCGTGGACGAGCCGTGAGGCCACCAGCGCGGATCAGGTGCCCGACCGCCTCGCGGTGGTGGGCGGCGGTGTCGTCGCAGTGGAGATGGCCACGGCCTGGCAGGCGCTCGGCTCGCAGGTCACCATGCTCGTGCGTGGCGACGGGCTGCTGCCGCGCATGGAGCCGTTCGCCGGGGAGCTCGTCGTGAAGGCGCTGACGGAGGCGGGCGCGGAGGTCCGCACCGGGGTCTCCGTCACGGCCGTGCGCAGGGAGAACGGTACGGTCACGGCGACCTTGAGCGGCGGCGGCACCGTCGAAGCCGAGGAGATCCTCTTCGCCACGGGCCGCGCCCCGCGCACCGACGACCTCGGCCTGGAGACGATCGGCCTCGACCCCGGCTCCTGGCTGCCGGTCGACGAGAGCCTCCGGGTGCAGGGCAGCACCTGGCTGTACGCGGTGGGCGACGCCAACCACCGCGCGCTCCTCACCCACCAGGGCAAGTACCAGGCCCGCATCGCCGGGGCCGCGATCACCGCGCGCGCCCAGGGCGTCCCCCTCCTGGAGACCGACCCCTGGGGCGCCCACTCCGCCACCGCCGACCACGACGCCGTACCCCAGGTGGTCTTCACCGACCCCGAGGCGTCATCGGCGGGCCTCACCCTCGCGGAGGCGGAGGCCGCGGGGCGCCGCGTGCGCGCCGTGGACTACGACATGTCGGGCGTGGCGGGCGCGGGCCTCTACGCGGACGGCTACGAAGGCCGCGCCCGCATGATCGTCGACCTCGACCGTGAGGTGCTGCTCGGCGTGACCTTCGTGGGCCCCGGCGTCGGCGAGCTCATCCACTCGGCGACGGTGGCGATCGCGGGGGAGGTGCCGATCGACCGGTTGTGGCATGCGGTTCCGGCGTATCCGACGGTCAGTGAGGTGTGGCTGCGGCTCCTTGAGACGTATCGGGGGTGAGCGCAGGCGGCACCGGTGCCGCCTGCCCCCCCCGGGGCCCGTCGCCCCTGCCGTGACGGGCCCCGGACGGGTCGTCCGCTCAGCCGCTGCCCGCGTCCCGCCACGCCGCGTCCCGCAGCAGCCGCAGGCCGTTGAGCCCCACGATCACGGTGGAGCCCTCGTGGCCCAGTACGCCGAGGGGGAGCGGCAGGCTGCCGGCCAGGTCCCAGGTGACCAGGACGGCGATGAACGCCCCGGCGATCACCAGGTTCTGCACCACGAGTCCGCGGGCGCGCCGGGACAGGGCGATCACCTTCGGGACGGTGGCGAGTTCGTCCCGCACGATGACGGCGTCGGCGGTCTCCAGGGCGAGGTCGGAACCCGCGCGGCCCATCGCGATGCCGGTGTGGGCCGCGGCCAGGGCGGGCGCGTCGTTGACGCCGTCCCCGATGACGAGGACCCTGCGTCCCGCGCTCTCCGCCTCACGTACCGCCGCGACCTTGTCCTGCGGGAGCAGTCCGGCCCGTACGTCATCGATGCCCACCTCGGCCGCGAGTCGGGCCGCGGCCTGCGCGTTGTCGCCGGTGAGCAGCATCGGGGCCGTGCCGGTCAGGGACTCCAGGGCGGCGACGGTCGCCGCCGCGTCCGGGCGCAGGCGGTCGGCGATGCCGAGGACGCCCACGGGGGTCCCGTCGCGCAGTACGAGCACGGCGGTCTGGCCCTCCTCGCCCAACCTCCGGGCGAGAGTGAGGACTTCGGTACCCGCCGTCTTCTCGACCTCGCCCGTCGGCCCCGGTCGGAGCAGCCGCGCCGGAGCTCCCACCCGGACAGCCGCGCCCCCGACCGTGGCGCTCACCCCGACACCCGGCGCCGACGCGAAGTCCTCCACCGTCGCGATGTCCAGGCCGCGGGCGCGCGCCGCGCTCACGACGGCGCGGGCCAGGGGATGTTCGCTGCGGTGCTCGGCCGCCGCCGCGAGCGCGAGGAGGGTGTCGTCGGTCAGGCCATTGCCGGGGAGTGTGTGGACGGCGGTCACGCGGGGAGTTCCCTCGGTCAGGGTGCCCGTCTTGTCGAGGGCGACGGCGTCGACCTGCCCCAGACGCTCCATCACGACGGCGGACTTGACCAGCACGCCATGTCGCCCCGCGTTCGCGACCGCCGAGAGCAGCGGCGGCATCGTGGCGAGGACCACCGCGCACGGCGAAGCCACGATCATGAACGTCATCGCCCGCAGCAGGGCCCCGGTCAGGTCGTCGCCGAAGGCCAGCGGCACGGCGAAGACGGCGAGCGTCGCGACGACCATGCCCAGCGAGTACCGCTGCTCGACCTTCTCGATGAACAGTTGTGTGGGCGCCTTGGTCTGAGACGCCTCCTCGACCATCGCCACGATCCGTGCGATCACCGAGTCCGACGCGTCACGCCCGACCCGCACCCGCAGCGCGCCCGCCCCGTTCAGCGTCCCCGCGAACACCCCGTCCCCGGCCTCCTTGGCGACCGGCAGCGGCTCCCCGGTGATCGTCGCCTGATCGACGTCACTGGCCCCCTCGATCACCTCGCCGTCCGCGCCGACCCGCTCGCCGGGTCGTACGAGGACGACGTCGCCGACCGTCAACTCGGCCGTGTCGACCGTCTGTTCACCACCTCCGACGGTCAGCCGAGTGGCCGTGGTCGGCGCGAGGTCGAGCAGGCCGCGCACCGAGTCGGCGGTGCGGGCGGTGGCGATGGCCTCCAGCGCTCCGGAGGTGGCGAAGATGACGACGAGCAGCGCCCCGTCCATCACCTGCCCGATCGAGGCCGCGCCGAGAGCCGCGACGATCATCAGCAGGTCCACGTCCAGGGTCTTCTCGCGCAGCGCACGCAGCCCGGCGAGCGCAGGATCCCAGCCACCGGCGAGGTAAGCGACGGCGTACAGCACCCCCCACGTCCACGATGCGGCACCCGCCAGCTGGAGCGGCAGCGCGATGAGGAACGCCGCCGTGGCCGCCGCCGCCCAGCGGGCCTCGGCCAGGGCCAGGACGCGGGTGCGGCGGCGCGGAGCCGCAGCGGGACCGGCGGAAGACCCTTGGTCGGAACGGGGGAGCAGGGCAGTGGGCATGGCGAAGGAACCCTTCACGGGCTGGGGAACGGCAACGCCCTCACCGTACAGGAATGAATGAACAGCTTTTCATGTGTCATCGATAGGATGACGTCCATGGGCCACGGAGTCGACGACAAGAGCACCGCAACCACGCGTGAACGCCTGGACAGCGTGGGGGCCGCCGACGTCGCCGCCACCCTCCAGGCCCTGGCCACGCCCTCGCGGCTGCTGATCCTCGCCCGTCTGCAGGAAGGCCCCTGCGCGGCCGGCGATCTGGCCGAGGCGGTCGGCATGGAGCAGTCGGCCTGCTCGCACCAGCTGCGCCTGCTGCGCAACCTCGGCCTGATCACCGGCGAACGGCAGGGCCGCTCCGTGATCTACGCCCTCTACGACCACCACGTGGCCGAACTCCTCGACCAGGCGCTCTTCCACGTCGAGCACCTGCGCCTCGGTCTGCGGGACGTGCCGCAGGGCGGCTAGCCTGAGGGCGATCTTCGATGAGGACCCATTGATTCCGGACGGGTGAGGGAGTACGGCGTGTGGCCCGTGGTGGCGGTCGTGGCCGTCGGAGGTGCGATCGGCGCGTCGGCGCGCTACGGCGCGACCTTGATCTGGCCGACCGCCCCCGACACCTTCCCCACGACGACGCTCCTGGTGAACGTCATCGGGTGCGCGGTCATGGGCGTCTTCATGGTGCTCCTCACCGAAATGCGGACGCCGCACCGCCTGCTGCGGCCCTTCTTCGGCACCGGCGTTCTCGGCGGCTTCACCACTTTCTCCACCTACGCGGTGGACATCGAGCGCCTGGTGGAGCGCGGCCACGCCGGCACGGGCCTGGCCTATCTCGGACTGACGCTGCTCGCGGCCCTCGCGGCAGTGTGGAGCGCGGCGTGGGCGACGCGCCGCGCCGTGGTGTGGAGGCGACCATGACCAGACTGACGGGCACGGCCCTGCGTGTGACGGTCTTCGTCGGCGAGGCCGACATCTGGCACCACAAGCCGGTCTATTCGGAGATCGTCCACCGGGCCCGCAAGGCGGGCCTCGCGGGCGCCAGCGTCTTCCGCGGCATCGAGGGATTCGGCGCCTCGTCGCTCATCCACACGCAGCGGCTCCTCTCGCTGAGCGAGGACCTGCCGGTCGCGGTCGTGATCGTGGACGACGAGGACAAGGCCCGCGCGTTCCTGCCGCAGCTCGACGAACTGGTCACCGAGGGCCTTGTGATCCTCGACGACTGCGAGGTCATCCGGTACGTGGGCCGGGGCGAGGCCGACCGGTGAACTGGCTGTGCGTGGTGGCAGGGGCGATGATCGGCGCTCCGCTGCGGTTCCTCACCGACCGTGCCGTGCAGGCCAGGCACGACACGGTCTTCCCGTGGGGGACGTTCGCGGTCAACGTGGCGGGCAGCCTGGTCCTCGGCGTGCTCACCGGTGCGACCGTCGCGGGCGCCGCCTCCTCCCACACCCGGCTGTTCCTCGGCACGGGCCTGTGCGGCGCCCTGACGACGTACTCGACCTTCTCGTACGAGACGCTGCGCCTCTCCGAGGGCGGCGCCCGGTTCTACGCGGCCGTCAACGTCGTGGCCAGTGTGGTCGCGGCGCTCGGCGCGGTCTTCGTGGGCGTCGCGTTGGCGGAGGCGGTGTGGGGCTGACAGGCCCGTAGCTCCCTGTCGGCCCCTCGGGACTGCTCAGGCCTCGGCGAAGTCCCCCGCGAGGGCCGCCGCCATCCGCAGGTGCGGGGCCGCGTCGACGTCCCGTCCCTGCCGCTCGAGCGTGCGGCCGAGGAGCAGGCGCGCGTACTGCTCGACGGGGTCGAGCTCGATGACCGTACGCAACTCGCGCTCCGCGCGCAGCAGTTGAGCCGAGTGGTAGTAGGCGCGGGCAAGGAGCAGACGCGGGGCGACCTGCTCCGGCACCTCGGCTGCCAGGGTGCCGAGGATGCGCGCCGCCGTGGCGTACTCCTTGGCGTCGAAGAACTGCCGCGCGCGCTCCCAGCGCTCCGCCGCGGTTCCGTGGTCGTAGTACGTCATGTCCACTGCTGCCTCCTTCGAGACGGTCCAACGACCCCTGGGAGTCAGAAATTCCACTGCTCAATTCCTCCGGGACAGCGGTTCATCCGGAATGACCGGAGCGCGTGCCTGACGTCCGGTGCCCCGCGGGTCTAGGTTGTGCGGCATGAGCAATCTTGATCGCGAGGCGGTCCCGGCCCTGTGCGGCGGGCGCGGGTTCGTCGTCGCCGAACCGGTCCGGGAACTCCTCAGCCCCCGCAAGGTCAAGCTCGGCGAGTCCACGGAGGTCCGCCGTCTGCTGCCCAACCTGGGCCGCCGCATGGTCGGCGCCTGGTGCTTCGTGGACCACTACGGTCCGGACGACATCGCCGACGAGCCCGGCATGCAGGTGGGCCCCCACCCGCACATGGGCCTGCAGACGGTGAGCTGGCTGCACGACGGCGAGGTCCTGCACCGCGACTCCACGGGCAGCCTCCAGACGATCCGCCCCCGCGAGCTGGGCCTGATGACCTCGGGCCGCGCGATCTCGCACTCCGAGGAGAGCCCCAGGTCGCACGCCCGCTTCCTGCACGGCGCCCAGCTGTGGGTGGCCCTGCCCGACGTCCACCGCAACACCGAGCCGCGCTTCGAGCACCACGCGGAGCTGCCCCTGGTCACGGCCCCCGGCCTGACGGCGACCCTCATGCTGGGCACGGTCGACGGCACCACCTCACCCGGCACGACCTACACCCCGATCGTCGGCGCGGACCTCACCCTGACCCGCGACGCGGACGTACGCCTGCCGCTGAACCCGGACTTCGAGTACGCGGTCCTGTGCATGTCCGGCGAGACCCGCGTGGACGGCGTCCCCGTCCTGCCCGGCTCGATGCTGTACCTGGGCTGCGGCCGGACCGAACTGCCGCTGCACGCCGAGTCGGACGCGGGTCTGATGCTCCTGGGCGGCGAGCCGTTCGACGAGGAACTGATCATGTGGTGGAACTTCATCGGGCGGTCGAACGAGGACATCGCACGGGCACGCGCGGACTGGATGGAAAGCTCCCGCTTCGGCGAGGTGAAGGGCTACGACGGCGACCGGATCCCCGCGCCGGAACTGCCGCCGGTGCCGTTGAAGGCGCGGGGGCGCGTGCGCTGAACAGTGCGTCGACCGCCGGGCCTGCCGACTTGCCAGGGTGGGACGCCCTCCCGTTCGCCCCTTCGCCCGTTAGCCCGGTCGCTTCAGAGCGGACCGCCGGCGGCCGACGCGCGACTGTCAGTGCCGGGTGTCACGCTGGTTGTACGTACAGCAGAGCAGCAGTGACAGCAGATCTGCGAAGGGATTCGTCGTGATCACCACTGACCTCACACCCGGCTCCCCGTGTTGGCTCGACCTCGGTGCCCCGGACGTTCCGGCCGCCGCCGCCTTTTACGGCGCGGTGCTCGGCTGGGAGTACGAGTCCATGGGCGAGGCGGAGGACATGGACGGCGGGATGTTCCAGAAGGACGGGAAGACCGTCGCCGGGCTCGGAAAGCTCACCGAGGAGGGCGCGCGATCGGCCTGGATGATCTATTACACGGTCACGGACGCGGACGCCACGACACAGGCCGTGGAGCGCGCGGGCGGTACGGTGCGGCTGGCGCCGAGGGACCTCGATGAATGGGGTCGGATGGCGCAGTACAGCGACCCGCTGGGAGGCCAGTTCGCCGTCTGGCAGCCGGGCACGAACTCGGGGTTCGAGCTGGCGGACAAGCCGGGATCGCTCTCCTGGACCGAGCTGTTCACGACCGACGTCAAGGCCGCGAAGGAGTTCTACGGCACCGTCCTGGGCTGGCAGTTCGGCGAGATGGAACTGCCGGGCGGCGGCGGCACCTACACCCTGGTCACCCCCGCCGGGCTTCCCGAGGAGCGCATGCAGGGCGGCCTCATGGAGCTCCAGGAGGAGGACCTCGCGGTGGCGGGCGGGCGGCCGTACTGGCACCCCGTCTTCGGCGTCGCCGACTGCGACGCGGCGGTCGCCCAGGTCTCCGCGAACGGCGGCAGCGTGCAGATGGGGCCGGACGACGCGGAGGGCATCGGCAGGCTCGCCGTCTGCCTCGACCCGTCGAACGCGGACTTCGTGGTGCTCAAGCCCGCCGAGAGCTGAGCCGGCCACACTCAGTCACAGCCATACCCCGTGACAGCCACACACAGTCACAGCCACACATTGTCGTTCACCGAGCCCAGGCCCGTGCCGGAAAGCTTGCGGTGCAGGGCCAGTGCCTGGTCCTCGGTGAGCGAGGCGACATGGTCGGCGGCGGCCCGCAGCCGGTCGCCGTGCAGCGCCAGCTCTTCGGCGCGGTCCTGCGGAAGCAGCTCGGGCGCGTCATGGCTCCAGCGCAGCAGCTCGCCGACCACGCGCCGTTTTCCGTGCTGCTGGGTGGCGAGGGCCGGGCGGTCGATGACGTAGCACCACACCAGCTCCTTGAGCAGGTCGCAGGCGGCCCGACGCTCGGCCGGGATCACGAGGCGCGCCCCGTACCGGATCGCCGCGGCGCCGCCCACCTCCAGCTCGATGCCGCGGGTGAAGTACGAGATCAGGTCGGCGGTGCGCCAGTTGACCGCCACCGCGTCCTCATGGCTGCCGCTGTACGGGGCGTGCACCGCGAGCCGCTTGCCGATGTCCGCCATCAGCAGCAGCGCCGCCTCACGGTCGAACGCCTCGCCCGCGCGCACCCGCTTGGCCTGTACGTAGTCCAGGAAACGGCGGGTCTCGCGCTCGGTGTCGCCGCCCGCGGCTCCGTCCGGCGGGAACAGCGCGGCCAGCGGAATCAGGCCCGTACGGTAGAAGTCCTCCACGTCATGGCAGGCGTAGGTGACATCGTCCGCCCAGTCCATGACCTG
Organism: Streptomyces sp. A18; assembly: GCF_059026065.1. NCBI lineage: Bacteria > Bacillati > Actinomycetota > Actinomycetes > Kitasatosporales > Streptomycetaceae > Streptomyces > Streptomyces sp. A18. The sequence goes on from NZ_JBWLKL010000024.1 coordinate 95,156, forward strand.
CTCCTCGACCGGCACCGCGGTGTCGCCGCGGCCGGCCCGCACCCACCCGAACGCCTCCCGGTCGGCGACGTACACCCCCCACTTCACATGCCGCGCCGGATCCTGGTCGACCGGCGCCCGCTCCCACGGGTACTTGGTGGACGCGTCCAGACAGGCGCGCGTCAGGTGCAGTCCGCGATGGCCCGGGTACTTGTGGGCGGCGAGGAAGGTAAGCACCCGCAGGGTCTGCGCGTTGCCCTCGAAACTGTCCAGGACACCGCCCGCGAAGTGCAGTTCGTCCATCGTGGCGCGCAGCGCCAGCTCACCGGCGTGCCCGAAGGGCGGATGGCCGATGTCGTGCGCCATGCAGGCAGCTTCGACGAGCGCCGGATTCGGCCCGCCGTACTTGCGCTCGAGGCGCTCCGCCATCCGCCGGCCGAGCTGGGCCACCTTCATCGAGTGCGTGAGCCGGGTGTGGTATGCGCCCAGCTCCGCGCTCGCCACCACCTGACTCTTGCCCGCGAGGGCACGCCACTGGGTCGAGTACAGGATCCGGTCCACATCGTGCTCGAACCCGGACCGCTGCCCCTCGTCGGACACCCGGCGCCGCAGGGAGTGCTGTTCGAGATCCTCATGGCTGTACAGGGCTGGTCGCATGTGCGGATGCTACGTCCTGCTGAACAATCCGTGACCTCCCCTGGTAGGGACGCGGGTAGGGGCCGGGGTGGTACGTCGCGAAGCGGGCCGGGGTGCTCGGGTCTGCCTGGTGGGCGCGGGAGTTGAGGGCCGACGGTGAGGTGCCGTCCCAGTGGCCCGTCGTGATCCGGTGGTCGATCGTGTGGACGGCGGCGAGTTGTTCGCCGGGGCTGAAGGTGCAGTGCCCGGCGTTCTCGGTGTACGCCTGCCGCAGCAGCGGAGTGCGGCCCGCTTCGGTCACCGTCCGACGGTATGCGCTCTCCACCTGGACGGGGACGAGGGCGTCGCCGGTGGTGTGGATGTCGAACTGGGGCTTGCTCAGACGGCCGGAGGGGGAGGCGTGATCGGCCATGTAGCGCACCGCGCCCGGCTTCGCGCTGACGCGAGGTGCGCGGGCGAGGTCGCGCAGGTCGCTCCGGAGCGACAGGCCGGCCGACTTGTAGAGGGCCTTGACCTCCTTGTAGTGGGAGGAGCGGGCCAGCATCGCCGAGTAGTCGACGCCGGTGTTCCAGGACATGTTGCCGCCGGCGCGGCGCTCGGCCTCCTCCCGCCAGGCGAAGCCCGGCTGCGCCACCAGGCCGCGTACCGCCGTGTACTGGTTCTCCTGCTCGGCGGGGTAGTCGTCCGGGGCCGGCCGTGGCGTGCCCGGGTCGTTCCAGCCCGGGATGTTGTGCAGCGCGGCGGCGAGCGCGATGCGGGCCCGGCCGTCGGCGGTGTTCTGCGCTGTGCCCAGACTCGCGCCGAGCCGCTTGGCCGAGGCGGCGGCTTCGGAGGCGTCCTTGAAGCCGGCCAGCGGGATATCGGAGTCGCCGGAGCGGGGGGTGAGAAGAGTGCGGAGGGCGAACGTGGCGTCCAGCGTGGAGTTCCAGTTGGCGACCCCGCCGTGCACGAGGCCGCACATGGACAGGGAGCCGTCGACGCGTCCCGGATGGCGCTCGGCGATCGTCGTGGTGATCAGACCGCCGAGCGACTCGCCCCAGGCGACTGTCCGCCGGGCCTCGCCGACCTTCCCGGTGAACGCGTCGAGGGCGGCCAGCTGGTCGGGCACCGCCTGCTCCACGGACCAGCCGTTCGTCGCGTACGAGGAGCCGACGAGCGCGTAACCCTCCTTCAGGAGCAGCTTCTTGGTGGGACCATCGGGGGCGTTCACGGCCGGGTTGGGGGCGCCCTCGGGGCGGTAGCCGTGGCTGAAGAGCAGGACGGTGCCGTTCCAGTGGTCCGGTGTGTCGATCATGTACGCGGCGCCGGAGGGGAGGGTGCCCTCCAGGTGGCGGGCGGTGGACGGCGGCGTGGCGGAGGCCGGGGCCGCTGCCACGAGGAGCAGCAGGGCGGCGAGACCGACCACGGGCTGCCGGGGGGTGCGTGTCATGTGGATTCTCCCTGTACGGAGGTTGCGGGGGGCGCGGATGCCGCGAGCGGAGGGCCCTGTACGGCGAGGTCACGCGTGTTGGTCTCCTTGACCCGCCAGACGGCAAGCACGGTGATCGCGCTGCCGGCCGTGAGCAGCAGGGCGACCGCGTCGCTGGAGTCGTACGTGGTGAGCAGCCCGCTCGCGATCAGCGGAGAGAACCCGGCGCCGAGCAGCGTCGCCGTCTGATAGCCGAGCGAGGCGCCCGTGTAGCGCACCCGGGTCGAGAACATCTCGCTGAACAGGGCGCCCAGCGGCCCGTACATCACGGACTGGGCGATGCCGTGCCCGATCACGCACGCCAGGATCAGCAGACCGGGCCGGTGGCTGTCCACGAGGGCGAAGACCGGGAAGGCGGTGGCCGCCGAGAGCAGGGCCCCGGCGAGGACCAGAGGGCGGCGCCCGAAGCGGTCGGAGAGGAGGTTCGCGCACGGCAGCACCACCAGGGCCACGCAGGAGGCGACGGTCACCCCGGTGAGCACCTGCGGGCGCGAGTACCCCTCGTCGACGGCGTACGAGATCATGAAGCTCGTCATCAGCGCCTGCGCGGTGAACGGGCCGATGCCGACCGCCGAGGCGAGCAGCACCGGTTTCGGCGCGCGCAGGACTTCGAGCAGCGGCATCCGCGCCCGCTCCCGGCGCTGCGACAGCGAGGCGAAGAGCGGGCTCTCCGTGACCTTGAGGCGGATGTAGAGGCCCGCGCCGAGCAGCAGGAAGGAGAGCAGGAACGGCACCCGCCAGCCCCAGGCCCGGAAGTCGTCGTCGGGCAGCGTGCTCACCAGCGCGACGACCCCGGTGGAGAGCACCGTGCCCAGCGGAGCGCCGAGTTGGGTGAAGCTGGTCCACAGGCCGCGCGGCCGGTTGCCCGCGTGCTCGGCGACCATGAGCGTGGCGCCGCCCCACTCCCCGCCGATCGCGATGCCCTGCACGACGCGGAGCAGGACGAGCAGGACCGGCGCCCAGACGCCGATCGCGTCGTACGTGGGCAGCAGGCCGATGAGGAAGCTGCCCGCGCCCATCAGGACCATGGTCAGGAGCATCATCGACTTGCGGCCGAGCCGGTCCCCGAAGTGGCCGAAGACGATGCCGCCGATGGGGCGGGCGAGATAGCCCGCGGCGAACGTGCCGAAGGCGGCCACCGTGCCCACCGCCGGGTCGGCCTCGGGGAAGAAGAGGTCACCGAAGACGAGCGCGGCGACGGTGCCGTACACCAGGAAGTCGTAGAACTCGATCGCCGTGCCGAGCAGTCCGGACAGGGCGACGCGGCGCAGTTGTCCGGATCTCTCCGCGGGGTCGGCCTCGGGGCTGGTCCTGCCGGCGGGTGGGTGTGTCATGGTGTCGGCTCCTCAGGCGTAGAAGCGGGACAGGCTCCGCAGGACACAGGCCGGCTTGTCGCCGCCCTCGATCTCGACCGTGCCGTCGACCGCGATCTGTACGCCGCCCCGCACCGCGTCGACGGAGGCGAGCGTGGCGCGCAGACGTATCCGGGAGCCTGCCGTCACGGGTGAGGGGAAACGCACCTTGTCCAGGCCGTAGTTGACCTTCGTGGTGACGCCCTGGACGTCGAGGAGATCGGTGAAGAGCGGGATGAAGAGGGAGAGGGTGAGGTAGCCGTGTGCGATCGGCGCCCCGAAGGGACCTTGTGCGGCCTTCTCGGGGTCGGTGTGGATCCACTGGTGGTCGTCGGTCGCGTCGGCGAAGGTGTCGATGCGGTCCTGGCCGACCTCCAGCCAGTCGGTGACGCCGAGTTCGCTGCCGGCGAGGGCGTGCAGTTCGTCAAGTCCGTTGGTGGTGACGGTCATTGGGGTGGTTCTCCTTCAGGATCGGGTTTCGCCGCGCCGCCGTGTTCGCGGCGCAGGCTTGGCTTGTGGAGCTTCCCGGAGGCGGTGCGCGGCAGCTCGCTCACGCACACAAGGGACTTGGGGATCTTGTATTTGGCGAGTCGGCCCACGAGGAATCCCAGTACGTCGTCCGGGGCGGGGGCAGCGCCCTCGCGCGGCACGACGACGGCGCGCGGTACTTCACCCCAGCGCGCGTCCGGGACGCCGATGACGGCGCACTCCACCACGTCGGGGTGGGCGAGCAGCGCGCTCTCGACCTCGGCGGGGTAGATGTTCTCGCCACCGGAGATGATCATGTCCTTGAGGCGGTCGGCGATGGTGACGAAGCCGTCGGCGTCCACCCGCGCCGCGTCGCCGGTGCGGAACCATCCGTCGGCGAAGGCGGCGGCGGTCTCGTCCGGCAACTGCCAGTAACCGGCCATGACATGGGGCCCGCGCACAAGCACCTCGCCGGTCTCCCCGGTGGCACTCGGACTCCGGTCGGGGCGTACGACGCGTACGTCGGTGAAGAAGTGCGGCACCCCCGCCGAGCCTGCCTTGTGCTCCGCGTGCTCGGCGTCGAGATAGAGCACGCCGGGCGCGGCCTCCGTCATCCCGTACCCCTGCTGAAAGGCGAGCCCGCGCTCCGCGTACGCCTCGATCAACGGCATCGGCACCGGCGCCCCGCCGCACATCAGGATCCGCAGCGATGACAGGTCGACCGCTCGCCAGCGTGGCTCGCGGGTGAGGCGCTCGTACATCGTGGGCACCCCGAACATCGCGCTGATGCCCTGCTGTTCGACGAGATCAAGGGCCTCGGCCGGGTCGAAGGACTCGACGAGGACACAGTGCCCGCCCTTGAGCAGCACGGGGAGGGTGAGCATGCCGAGTGCCGCCGCGTGGAAGAGCGGGGCGGAGACCAGGGCGACGGTGTCGGCGGTGAGGTCGGCGTCGACCAGGACGTTGACGGCGTTCCAGGTGAGGTTGGCGTGGGTGAGCATCGCGCCCTTGGGGCGACCGGTAGATCCTGAGGTGTACATCAGGAGGCACACGTCGTCGGCGCCGACCGCCTCGTCCAGGGGTTCCTCGACGCCGAGCTCGATCAACTCCTCGTATTCCGAGCCCACTTCGACGAAGAGGTCCACCTGCCCGGCCGCCTGCCGCAGCTCCGCCACGACCGCGGTGTGCGCGGAGGAGTGGATCAGCGTGCGGGCTCCCGCGTCGGCCAGTTGGTAGGCGAGTTCGGGCGCGGTCAGGCGGGTGTTGAGCGGCACGAACACCGCGCCGAGTGCGCCTGCCGCGAAGAAGGTCTCCAGGAAGGCGGGGTGGTTGGCCCCGAGATGGGCGACCCGGTCCCCGCGCCGGACGCCTCGGGTGCGCAGGGCGTGCGCGAGCCGCAGGACGCGGGCGTGCAGGGCGGCGTAACTGATGGTGCGGCCCTCGTGGGTGAGGGCGGTGCGGTGCGGGGTCTTGCGGGCCCGGCGAGCGGGCCAGGAGCCGAGTCCTTCGTTGTGCATGGCGCCCCCTCTATTCGAGCCCGAGCAGGCGGGCGGCGTTCTCCTTGAGGATCTTGGGGCGGACCTCGTCCTTGATCGCCAGGTTCGCGAAGTCGGCGAGCCAGCGGTCGGGCGTGAGGACGGGGAAGTCGGAACCGAAGAGCACCTTGTCCTTGAGCAAGGTGTTGGCGTAGTGCACGAGTTGGGGCGGGAAGTACTTCGGCGACCACCCCGACAGATCGATGTGCACGCCCGGCTTGTGCGTGGCGACGGCGAGGGCCTCGTCCTGCCAGGGGAAGGACGGGTGCGCGAGGATGATCTTCAGGTGCGGGAAGTCGGCGGCGACGTCGTCGACGTACATCGGATTCGAGTACTTCAGACGGATCCCGCCGCCTCCGGGCACGCCCGCGCCGATGCCGGTCTGTCCGGTGTGGAAGAGGGCGACGCAGCCGGTCTCCTCGATGACCTCGTACAACGCGTAGGCGAGAGAACGGTCGTTGGGGAAGAAGCCCTGGATGCTGGGATGGAACTTGAAGCCCTTCACCCCGTACTCCTCCACGAGCCGGCGGGCTTGTCGCACGCCCGCCTTCCCTCGGAAGGGATCGATGGAGGCGAACGGGATCAGCACGTCGGGGTGGGCGGCGGCGGCCTCGGCGACTTCCTCGTTCGGGACGGGCGCGGTGCCGGTGGCCGACTGGGCGTCCACGGTGAAGACGACGGCGGCCATCTTGCGCTCGCGGTAGTAGGCGGCCATCTCCCCAAGCGTCGGCTTGCGGTTGCGCCCCTCGACCTTGAAGTACGCGCTGGACGCGGCGTCGAGGTCCTCGTCGAGGGAGGCGTGCCCCTGGGAGGAGACCTCGGCGTGCGTGTGGACGTCGATCGCGGTGAGTTCGGAGAGGTCCAACGCGTCCAACTCCCTCATGCCCCGGGGATCTTGGGCGCGGGGATGCCGACCGGCTCCGGGGTGCTGCCCACCGAGGTGTGCCAGGCGGCGGCGATGGTCTCGGGGGTCCAGCCGCCGTCCGCGTACGCCACGGAGGCCTCCTGCGGGTGCGACCACAGGGTGAGCCGGTCGCCGCCGATGCCGACGCACTGCCCGGTCACGTCGCGGGCGAGGCCGGAGGCCAGGAACGGAACGAGGGCGGCACAGTCGTCGGCCGTCCCGAACCCCTCGCCCTTGCGGAGGAAGTCCGGCAGCGGCTGCCCCTCCTTCATGGCCTCGATGTACGGGGCGAAGGCGGGGATGGTCTCGGTCATCGCGGTGGCTGCCACCGGCACGATCGCGTTGACGGTGATGCCGGCCCTGGCCAGTTCCATCGACCACGTACGCACCATGGCCGCGATCCCGGCCTTGGCGGCGGCGTAGTTGGTCTGCCCGAAGTTGCCCCGCTGTCCGGCGGGGGACCCGACCAGGATCAGGCTGCCGCCCTCGCCCTGCTCCCGCATGCGTACGGCGGCGGCGCGGGCGCAGGTGAAGGTGCCCCGCAGATGGGTGGTGACCACCGCGTCGAAGTCGTCGTCGGTCATCTTCCACAGCACCCGGTCGCGCAGGATCCCGGCGTTGGTCACCATCGCGTCCAGCCGCCCGAACTCCTCCACGGCACGGGCCACGAGTCGGTCGGCGGCCTCGCTGCCGCCGACGGCCGCCACCTCCGCGACGGCGCGCCCGCCTGCCTCGGTGATGGTCTTGACGGCGCGCTCGGCCGCTTCGGCATCGACGTCGTTGACGACCACGGCGGCCCCGGCGCGGGCGAGGGCGGATGCGTAGGCGAGGCCGAGGCCGCGCCCCGATCCGGTGACGACGGCGACTTTGCCGCGCAGGTCCACGGCGTATGAGTCCAGCACTGGGAAACCCCTTTGGAGGCAGCGAGATGGGATGGGTGGGCGGGAGTGGGGGAGTCTGTTTCGGCCCGCGGAAAGGAAGCTAAGACAAACCATTGTTGACGTCAATGGTTGTTGGTGACATCGATCATGCGGCATGCTGGACACTGTCAGCGACGACCGCTGTGTGCCCGCGAACCACCGATCAGGGAGACCGCCCCTCATGACCAGCCGGAAGACCACCGCCGAGCCCGTCGAGGAAGGGTCCGTCGACGAGGGTGCACCCTGGATGCGGGGACTCCACGCCGACGCGGGGTATCTGCTCTACCGCCTCGGCCTGCGCTCGGGGCAGCTCTTCAACGCGGCGCTCCAGAGATCCGGCCTACGCCTGCGCCACTACGCGCTGCTGCGCTATCTGGCCACGGTGGAGGGCGCGGCCCAGCGTCAGCTGAGCCAGGAGCTCGGATACGACCCCAGCGCGATCGTCGGCCTGGTCGACGACTTGGAACGCCTCGGCTTCGTCGAACGCCGCCCCGCTCCCGACGACCGCCGCCGCCGCATCGTCGCCCTCGCTCCGGCGGGCCACGACTTCCTGAGGGACTCGGACGAGGTGGCCCGCGGCGTCACCGATGAACTCCTGGCTCCGCTCGGCCCGGAGGAGCGCGAGGTGCTGCATGCGCTGTTGTCCCGGATGGCGCATACGGACGAGGGCTGAGGGGACGCCCCTGGGGGGGCGGTCGGTCCGGGGCGTCGAACAGTGTGCGTGCGCAGCGGTCGGTCGAGTTTGCCACCGGTCGCCTACCGGCTCCGCGACGGAACGGCCAGTGCGTCCATCATGGCGGGCCGGGGCGGCCGACTTCCTTCAAATGGCCGCCCCGGTCCGCCCGTTCAGGTCAGGAACGCGTCGGCAGCTCCGCCCTCACCTCGCGTGCCGCCGCGACCAGGTTCTCCAGGCCGGCCCGTGTCTCGGGCCAGCCGCGGGTCTTGAGGCCGCAGTCGGGGTTCACCCACAGCCGTTCGGCGGGGATGGCTTCCAGTCCTTTGCGCAGCAGGGCCGCTGCCTCCTCCGTGCTCGGTACGCGCGGGGAGTGGATGTCGTAGACGCCGGGACCCGCCTCGCGCGGGTAGCCGTGCTCGGCCAGTTCGCGCGCCACCTGCATGTGCGAGCGGGCGGCCTCCAGGCTGATGACGTCGGCGTCGAGGTCGTCGATGGCCTGGACGATGTCGCCGAACTCCGCGTAGCACATGTGTGTGTGGATCTGGGTGTCCGGGCGCACGCCGCTGGTCGTGAGGCGGAAGGACTCCGTCGCCCAGTCCAGGTACGCGGGGTGCTCCGCCGCGCGCAGCGGCAGCGTCTCGCGCAGGGCGGGCTCGTCGACCTGGATGACCGAAGTGCCCGCCTCCTCGAGGTCGTTGACCTCGTCCCGCAGGGCGAGGGCCACCTGCCGCGCCGTGTCACCGAGGGGCTGGTCGTCGCGGACGAAGGACCAGGCGAGCATGGTGACCGGGCCGGTGAGCATGCCCTTGACGGGGCGGTCGGTGAGCGAGTTGGCGTACGAGGTCCAGCGCACCGTCATCGGCTCGGGCCGCGAGATGTCACCGGCCAGCACCGGCGGGCGCACATAGCGGGTGCCGTACGACTGGACCCAGCCGTGCTGCGTGGCGAGGTAGCCGGTGAGCTGCTCGGCGAAGTACTGCACCATGTCGTTGCGCTCGGGCTCGCCGTGCACCAGGACGTCGATGCCCGCCTCCTCCTGGAAGGCGAGGACTTCGCGGATCTCGCTCTTGATGCGCTCCTCGTAGCCGGACGTGTCGATGCGGCCCGCTCGCAAGTCGGCCCGTGCCGTGCGCAGTTCGGTGGTCTGGGGGAAGGAGCCGATGGTGGTCGTGGGCAGTTGGGGCAGGCCGAGGCGGGTCCGCTGGGCCGCCGCGCGCTCCGGGTAGGCGTGCGTGCGGCGGGCATCCGAGCCCGTGACGGAGGCGACGTGCGAGCGTACGGCCGGGTCGTGGGTGAGGGCCGAGCCCGAGCGGGACGCCAAGTCAGCACGGTTGGCGGAGAGTTCGGCCGCGATGGCGCCCGCACCCTGGGCCAGGCCGCGGGCCAGTGTGGAGATCTCGGCGGTCTTCTGGTGGGCGAAGGCCAGCCAGCGCGCGATCTGCGGGTCGATGTCGCGCTCGACGGTGGAGTCCAGCGGGACGTGCAGCAGGGAGCAGGACGCGGAGACGTCGACCCGGTCGGCGAGACCCAGGAGCGTGCCCAGCGTGGAGAGAGACTTCTCCAGGTCGTTGATCCAGATGTTGCGGCCGTTCACGACGCCCGCAACAAGACGCTTGCCGGGCAGCCCGCCGACGGCGGCGAGATCCTCCAGCTGGCTGGCCGCGGCCTCGGTGAAGTCCAGGGCGAGACCGTCGACCGGCGCCTTGGCGAGCACCGGAAGTGCCTCGCCGAGCCTGCCGAAGTAGGAGCCGACGAGCAGCTTCGGACGGTCGGTGAGGGTGCCGAGGTAGCGGTAGGCACGGGCGGCGGCGTTGAGTTCGGCCGGGCTGCGGTCCTGCACCAGGGCGGGCTCGTCGAGCTGCACCCACTCGGCACCGGCGGCGCGCAGGTCGCCCAGGACCTCGGCGTACACCGGCAGGAGTCGGTCCAGGAGCGTGAGTGGCTCGAAGTCGACGGCAACGCCGGGCGCGGGCTTGGCGAGCAGCAGGTAGGTGACCGGACCGACGAGGACCGGGCGGGCCGCGAGGCCGAGAGCGATGGCCTCCTTCAGCTCGGCGACCTGCTTGGCGGAGTCGGCGGTGAAGACGGTGTCGGGGCCGAGCTCCGGCACGAGGTAGTGGTAGTTCGTGTCGAACCACTTGGTCATCTCAAGGGGCGCCACGTCCTTGGTACCGCGCGCCATGGCGAAGTAGCCGTCGAGCATGTCGGTGTCGACGGCCTCGCGGTGCCGCTGCGGGACCGCGCCGACCATGACGCTGGTGTCCAGGACATGGTCGTAGTACGAGAAGTCACCGGTCGGCACTTCATGGATGCCGGAGGCGGCCAGATGCTGCCAGGTGGCCCGGCGCAGTTGCGCCGCGGTGTCCCGGAGGGCGTGGGCGGTGACGCGGCCCTTCCAGTACCCCTCGACGGCCTTCTTCAGTTCCCGGTCGGGGCCCTGGCGGGGGTAGCCGTAGACGGTGGCTCGTGCTGCCGCGGCTGCGGACTTCGGTGTCACGGAAATCTCCTTCGCGAGATGACTCCTGAGGATCCCGGGGACGGGACACGGACGCGAAGGGATGACGAACCGGGCGGACCGAACGCGCGCCTGCGGCGCGGTGCCCCACCTGATCTGTACGCCGACCCGCCCACGAGGTCACCGGGATGTCCGCACGTGAGGGGTCACGTACAGGCAACGGGCAGGTCTTCGGACTCGCGGGCACACCTGCCGAAACAGGCTCCTACTGGCCGTCGCTTCCCGGATCCGCTCGGATCCAGTGCTCATGACGGCGGTCGTTCCCACTCACCGCTGCGGGGCAGTCCCGGATTCCCACCGGGTTCCCTCTTACGACGCTCCTGTCTGGCGGACAGGGCGAACCAGCTGCACCGGTCAGGCTAAGGGGCTGGTCGGCCTCTTGGGCAGTACTGATCACATCCCGGACCGTGAGGTGGGACACGGCCCCGTCCGCAGCAGCCGCGGGACGCCGCCTCTGTCACGCGGTGTTCGCGACCACGGACCAGATCACACACTCCTGAGACGCGCCCTGACCAGGGGCGCACGCCCGTGTTCGGGTGCGCCCGCGCGTGCCACAGGTGGGGTGGCTCCACAAGTTGTCAGGCAACTCGATTGCGCACTAGGGTCACCACGCCTTGGTGAACGGGAAATCCGGTGTGATGCCGGTGCGGCCCTCGCCACTGTGATCGGGAAGTCCGGCTCCAGCCCTCGCGGCAGCCACTGGGTGCTCACGCATCCGGGAAGGCGGAGTTCGGTCGGTACGACCCGTCAGCCAGGAGACCGGCCAAGGCGCGTTGTCCATCCACGAGGTGCTGGAGAGGGTCTGCTGAGCCATGCACATAGCCGAGGGTTTCCTCCCGCCGGCGCACGCGATCGCCTGGGGCGTAGCGTCCGCGCCATTCGTCGTCCACGGAGTCCGCTCCCTGACCCGTGAGGTCAAGGAGCACCCCGAGAGCACCCTGCTTCTCGGCGCCTCCGGTGCCTTCACGTTTGTCCTCTCCGCGCTGAAGATCCCTTCCGTGACGGGCAGTTGCTCGCACCCGACGGGAACGGGGCTCGGCGCCATCCTGTTCCGGCCGCCGATCATGGCGGTGCTCGGCACCATCACCCTGCTCTTCCAGGCCCTGCTGCTCGCCCACGGCGGGCTCACCACGCTGGGCGCCAACGTGTTCTCCATGGCGATCGTCGGGCCCTGGGCCGGATACGCCGTCTACCGCCTCCTGAAGCGGTACGGCGCGCCGCTCATGGTCGCCGTGTTCTTCGGCGCGTTCGTCGCGGACCTGTCCACGTACTGCGTCACCAGCGTCCAGCTGGCCATGGCCTTCCCCGACCCGAGCAGCGGGTTCATGGGCGCGCTCGGCAAGTTCGGCGGCATCTTCGCCGTCACGCAGATCCCCCTGGCCGTCAGCGAGGGGCTGCTCACCGTCCTGGTGATGCGGCTGCTCGTGCAGTCCAGCAAGGGTGAGCTGACGCGGCTCGGCGTCCTGCTGCAGGGCAAGCGGTCGGCCACGAAGGCGGTGGAGACGGCGGAGACGGCGGACACGACGAACGCGAAGACGGCGAAGACGGCGGACACGACGAAGACGACGGAGACGGGGGCCAGCGCCTGATGAGCCGGAACGCGAAGATCAACACTCTGCTCCTCCTCATCGTCGCCGCGCTCGCGGTGCTGCCGTTGGCGCTCGGTCTCGGCGACGACGAGAAGGAGCCGTTCGCCGGGGCCGATGCCCAGGCCGAGACCGCGATCACCGAGATCGAGCCGGACTACGAGCCGTGGTTCTCGCCGCTGTACGAACCGCCGTCCGGGGAGGTCGAGTCGGCGCTCTTCGCCCTGCAGGCGGCACTCGGCGCGGGCGTCCTCGCGTACTACTTCGGTCTGCGCAGGGGGCGCCGCCAGGGCGCGGAGAGCGCACGATCGCAGGAAGCGCCCGCTGAGCAGGCCACCGACGTGGAGGCCGACCAGCCCGATGGCGAGCAGGTCTGACCCCGCGTGCTGCCCATCGACGCGGCGGCGCACAGCAGTCGCTGGCGCCGCCGCCACCCCGTGGACAAGGCAGTGCTCGGGCTCGGACTCACGGTCCTCGCCGTCTCTCTGCCGCCCTGGCCCGGTGCCGTCCTGGTGCTGATCGCCGCGCTCGCCGTGCTGCTCGGCCCCGCGGGGGTGCCGCCGCGCAAACTGTGGCGCGCCTACCGCGTACCGCTCGGCTTCTGCGTGACCGGCGCCCTCACCCTGATCGTCCAACTCGGCGGCCCCGAAGGGTTCGTCACGCTCGCCGACGGCGGCCCCGCGCGGGCCGGCGGGCTGCTCCTGCGCACATCGGCGGCCTCGCTCGGCGTCCTGCTGTTCGCCTTCACCACACCGATGTCGGACCTGCTGCCCCGCCTGGTGAAGGCGGGCGTCCCGGCACCGGTCGTGGACGTGGCCCTGGTCATGTACCGCATGAGTTTCCTGCTCCTGGACTCCATGAGCCGGATCCGGCAGGCGCAGGCCGCCCGGCTCGGCCACACCACCCGGGCCGCCACCTGGCGTTCCCTGGGCGGGCTCGGGGCCACCGCGTTCGTGCGGGCCTTCGACCGGGCGAGCAGGCTGCAGGCCGGGCTCGCCGGACGCGGCTACGACGGGACCCTGCGGGTGCTCGTGCCCGAGGCCCGCGTCTCCCGGCGCTTCGTGGCCGCGAGCGCGGTGCTCCTCCTGGCCCTCGCGGCCCTCACCCTCGTACTGGAAAGGCTTCTTCCATGAGCGAGCCGAGCGCTCCTCGCGAGCCGGGCGAGTCCTTGGTCGCCCTGCGCGCCGCCTCCTACGCGTATGAAGAAGGGCCCACCGTCCTCAGCGGCCTGGACTTCGACGTCACCGAGGGCCGCGCCCTGGCGCTGCTCGGGCGCAACGGCAGCGGCAAGACCACCCTCATGCGTCTTCTGAGCGGCGGACTCCGCCCGCACCAGGGCGGGTTGACGCTCAAGGGCACGCCCGTGACGTACGACCGCAAGGGGCTGACGCGGCTGCGCACCACCGTTCAGCTGGTCGTCCAGGACCCGGACGACCAGCTGTTCGCCGCCTCGGTCGAGCAGGACGTGTCCTTCGGACCGCTGAACCTCGGGCTGCCCGACACCGAGGTCCGGGCGCGGGTCGCCGAGGCGCTCGCCGCGCTCGACATCGGCGAACTGGCTGACCGCCCCACCCACTTGCTCTCCTACGGGCAGCGGAAGCGGACGGCGATCGCCGGAGCCGTGGCGATGCGTCCGCGCGTGCTGATCCTCGACGAGCCGACCGCGGGGCTCGACCCCGACGGGCAGGAACGGCTCCTGACGACCCTGCAAGGCCTGCGGGACGCGGGGACGACCGTGGTCATGGCCACCCACGACGTGGATCTGGCACTCCACTGGGCCGACGACGCGGCGCTGCTCACCCCCTCGGGAGTGCGCACCGGGCCGGTCGCGCGGATGCTGGCCCACCGCGACCTCCTCGCGCAGGCGGGCCTTCGCCTGCCGTGGGGGATCGCCGTCGCGGAGCTGCTGCGGACGAAGGGCCTGCTGGCCGTGGCGGGCGAAGGGCCGCGCACCCCGGAGGAGTTGGCGGCCCTCACGGCCCCGGCGATGCCCGGCGCGTCAGCCGGCTGACGCGCCCGCGGTCCGGTCACGGCCGGGCAGGAGCACCACGAGGGCGAACCCGACGGAGATGGGCACGAGCCCCACCGCCATGGAGCGCCGCTGGTCGAGCCGGCCCGCGGCCCGGTGGGTGACCGGAAGCTGCGTCGCCACTACCGCGGGCGGCGCGTACGGACGACCGCGGCGGCGCGTACGGACGACCGCGGCGGCGCGTACGGGCGACCGTCGCCGTGCGGTCGACGTTGCATGGTCATGCGAAGTGATGCATACTCTTCCTATGTCCAAGGTCCTCACCTCCCTCCCCACCGGCGAGCGCGTCGGCATTGCCTTCTCCGGCGGTCTCGACACCTCGGTCGCCGTCGCCTGGATGCGTGACAAGGGTGCCGTCCCGTGCACGTACACCGCCGACATCGGCCAGTACGACGAGCCCGACATCGCCTCCGTGCCCGGCCGTGCCTCCGCGTACGGCGCCGAGATCACCCGGCTCGTCGACTGCCGTGCGGCGCTGGTCGAGGAAGGGCTCGCGGCGCTGTCGTGCGGCGCCTTCCACATCAGGTCGGGCGGGCGTCCGTACTTCAACACGACGCCGCTGGGCCGTGCCGTGACCGGCACGCTTCTGGTGCGGGCCATGCTGGAGGACGGGGTGCAGATCTGGGGCGACGGCTCCACGTTCAAGGGCAACGACATCGAGCGGTTCTACCGGTACGGGCTGCTCGCCAACCCGCACCTGCGGATCTACAAGCCCTGGCTGGACGCGGACTTCGTGACGGAGCTCGGCGGCCGCAAGGAGATGTCGGAGTGGCTGCTCGCGCACGAGCTGCCCTACCGCGACTCGACGGAGAAGGCGTACTCCACGGACGCCAACATCTGGGGCGCCACGCATGAGGCGAAGACGCTCGAGCACCTGGACACCGGTCTTGAGACCGTCGAGCCGATCATGGGCGTGCGGTTCTGGGACCCCTCGGTGGAGATCGACACGGAAGACGTGACGATCGGCTTCGAGCAGGGGCGCCCGGTCACGATCAACGGCAAGGAATTCGCCTCCGCGGTCGACCTCGTCATGGAGGCCAACGCGATCGGCGGCCGGCACGGCCTCGGCATGTCCGACCAGATCGAGAACCGGATCATCGAGGCCAAGAGCCGCGGCATCTACGAGGCGCCCGGCATGGCCCTCCTGCACATCGCCTACGAGCGCCTGGTCAACGCGATCCACAACGAGGACACGCTGGCCGCGTACCACAACGAGGGCCGGCGCCTCGGACGGCTGATGTACGAGGGCCGCTGGCTGGACCCGCAGGCGCTGATGATCCGCGAGTCCCTGCAGCGCTGGGTCGGCACGGCGATCACGGGCGAGGTGACGCTGCGGCTGCGGCGCGGCGAGGACTACTCGATCCTCGACACCACGGGCCCGGCGTTCAGCTACCACCCGGACAAGCTCTCCATGGAGCGGACCGAGGACTCGGCGTTCGGCCCGGTGGACCGGATCGGCCAGCTGACCATGCGGAACCTGGACATCGCCGACTCCCGCGCGCGGCTCGAGCAGTACGCGGGCCTCGGCCTGGTCGGCGGCGGCCACCCGATGCCCATCGGTGCCGCGCAGGCGGCATCGACCGGCCTGATCGGAGCCATGGACGGCGGCGGCGCCGAGGCGATCGCCTCGCGTGGTGCCGCGACGGACGAGGAGACGATGCTGGACCGTGCGGCGATGGAGTCCGGCACGGACTGAGTGCGGGTCGTGAGCATCTGAGCAGCGGGCCCCGGCGGATCTCGATCCGTCGGGGCCCGCTGTCGTCGTCGGCGGTTCTCCGTCAGTCCGGGGCGGGCGCCTGGTCGCCGCGGACCACGCCGAAGGCGCCCGCCATCCGCAGCGCGGAACCACGCCCAGGGCCACGCCGCGGGACAGGGCTGGCGATGTCCCAGTGATCACATGTCCCAATGGGTCACATGTCTCACTGGGACATGTCGAGGAGTACAGTCGGAGACATGAGCAGCTACCACCCGGTCGACGGCGGCTGGACACCGCGCAGCCGCGGGGATAGATGCACACAGGGGGACACCGGCGCACAGCACGAAGAACGAGAAGAGGCATCCCAGATGTCAGCGCAAGAAAGCCCCGAACTGCCCGCAGAGATGAAGGCCGTCCAGTACCGCAGCGTCGGCGCCGCCCCCGAGGTGGTCACCGTCCCGCGCCCGGAGCCGGGCCCCGGCCAGGTGCTCCTGAAGGTCACCGCCGCGGGCGTCTGCCACTCCGACATCGCGGTGATGAGCTGGCCCGCGGAGGCGCTGACCTTCCCGCTGCCGCTCACCCTCGGACACGAGGGCGCGGGGACCGTCGCCGCGCTGGGCGACGGCGTCACCGGCTTCGAGGTCGGCGACTCCGTGGCCGACTACGGCCCCTGGGGCTGCGGCGCCTGTCTGATGTGCGCGCAGGGCAAGGAGAACTACTGCACGCGCGCCGCCGATCTCGGCATCCGCCCGCCGGGGCTCGGGGCCCCCGGCGCCATCGCCGAGTACATGATCGTGGACGACGCGCGCCATCTGGTCCCGCTGGGCGGCCTCGACCCGGTGACCGCCGTGCCGCTCACCGACGCCGGCCTGACCCCGTACCACGCCATCAAGACCTCCCTGCCCAAGCTGACCCCCGGCAGCACCGCCGTGGTCATCGGCACCGGCGGCCTGGGACACGTGGCCATCCAGCTGCTGCGCGCGCTGACCCCGGCACGAGTGATCGCCCTGGACGTCACCGACGGAAAGCTTCGCCTGGCCCATCAGGTCGGCGCACACGAGACCGTCCTCTCGGACGAGCACGCGGCGACGAAGGTCCGTGAGCTGACCGGCGGCCTCGGCGCCCAGGCGGTGTTCGACTTCGTCGGCGCGCCGCCCACCGTCGCCACGGCGACCGCCTGCGCCGCGGTGGAGGCGGACGTCACCATCGTCGGCATCGGCGGCGGAGCCGCGTCCGTCGGCTTCGGCACGACCCCCTACGACGCGGCGGTCCGCGCCCCGTACTGGGGCAGCAGGGCGGAGCTGATCGAGGTCCTCGACCTGGCCCGCTCCGGCGCGATCGACGTCCACGTGGAGAGGTACGCGCTCGGCGACGCACCCAAGGCGTACGAGCACCTGCACGACGGCCGGATCAGCGGCCGGGCGGTCATCCTCCCCAACGGCTGACCCCGCGGGGCGGCCACCACCATCCTGGAGCCCGAGGCGGTCGCCTCGGACTCCAGGACATGACGTTCGTTCGTGACCACGTGCTGAGGGGCGCATCCTGCGCTTCGCCATGCCCTAGACGCGCAGCAGCCGTTCCATGGATTCCCGGTACTGCCGGAGCGCGAGGCGCAGTTCCTCCGTCTGCGCCTCCGTGTCCTGACCCTGCCAGCTCGCGCGCAGGGTGCGCCGCCGTTCCGTGAGGGTCTCGGTCAGGTGCCTGACGGCGTCGTCGAAGAGGCTGTCGACCTCCTCCACCGCCTGGCGCGGGCTCTCGACGAAGGTGCTGAGGGCTTGCTGGAGCCGCAGACCGAGCTTGTCCCGTTCGTCCTGCGGGAGCAGGACGGAGTCAGGCGCTGTACGGGTCGGCGTGTGAGCAGGGGCAGGAGCGGGGGCAGGAGCGGGGGCGGGGACGCCGGTGTTGGTACCGGCAGCGGAACCCGCACCTGTACCCGTGCCCGGCTCATGCGGCGTGAAGTGCTTGGCGTCCCCCATCACGTGCCACTTCCCTTCACGTGGCGCCGGGGCAGTGCCCACGGCGTGTGGCCGCGTTCGGCGGTGGACGACCGGCTGTCGCGGGTCGAATCGACCGCGTGCTCGGCGATCAGGGCGTCGAAGAGGCGCCGGGCCTCGACCATCGCCTCCCTCATTTCCTCGGTGCCGGCCAGTCCGCGCGCCGCCGTGTGCACGCTGCGGTAGCCGTGGACGGAGTGTGCGTGGTGGACGGAGAGCGCGGCGATCTGGTCGTCGAAGCGCTCGCCGTCGGGGAAGCCCCGGTCCCTGGCCAGGCGGGCAAGGAGCGCGTCGGCCTCGATGACGGCCTTCTGGGGTGACTCGACGAACTGCTCCTGGACCCCGGCCCACTGGGCCACGTAGCGCTCACGCGCCCCGGGCGGCAGGGGCTCGGTCCTGACGGAGCCGTGGAGCCGTACGCGCTCGCGTAGTTCCTGTTCGGCTGCCCGTACGTCCCCGTCGTGGCGGGCGACGGTGTCGTCGTACTCGGGACCGAAACGGTGCTTCAGGCCGCGTCCGCCGCCCCGGGTCCGCCGCAGTCCGACGAAGAGGACGGCGGCTGCCGCGATGACGACCACGGCGATGATGACGGCGGTGATCATGGCTGCCTCCCTTGATCTCGTGGCCCGTTCGGCGCTGAGGCCGGCCGACGGGCACCCACGCGACGTGGGCACCGATCGGGGCTTCTCTGGTCAGCGGGTGAACGGCTGGTTGTGGATTCGCAGGGCGGCCGAGTACCCCCATGTACGGCGATCAGTCGACTGAGGGGCAGTTCGCCTGTGGGCGACGTGACGCACCGCGCCGCGGCAGGGCGACACGCCCGCGCCCCGGAGGTCGCCGGATCCGCCGCGTCGGATGACAAGCTGAAACGATCAGTGAAGTCGAGAGCGCAGTACGGCGAGTGCCCGCTGGAACCTGGACCACGCGAAGGACGAGTGCGAAGTGCTGACCGTGCTGGTACTGGCCGCCGATCACCGGGCCAGTGACCTCATCCCGCAGATCGAGGCCGTCCCCGGCGTGCACGTCATCTCCCAGACGGACGACAGTTTCCTCGCCCTTGCACGGGCCCGCGCCCTGCTGCCCGACGTCCTGGTCATCGACCTCAGCGCCCGCTTCGCGGGCGACGCCACCACGGTCATCGACCAGGCACGCCAACTCGAGCCGCCCAGCCACATCCTGGTCCACTCGGGCGACGCCGTGGTGGGGACCGTTTCACCGGCCGGCGCGGTCGGCCCGGCTCAGGCCGGATCGCCGCCGGGGCTCGCGCACGCGCTGGCACGCCTCGCCGGCGACGTGGCCCCGCCACTGACCTGACCGGTGTTCCTGCCGTGCCGGGCCCGGGGGCCCGACCCCGCTACGCGTCCGCGACCCGCACCGAGAGTCCGTAGTCCAGCTCGGACCCGTCGACCAGGAGCGCCTCGACAGTGCGGGTCGCGGGGTCGATGTCGGCCTCCATCCCGTCACCCGCGAACCGGGGGAACCCGGAGGCCCCGGTCTCGCCGGTGGCCACCACGACGGCCGAGCGCAGGGCGCCGCGGGCATCGGTCGTACTCTCGCCGTCACCCGAGAACTCGGGAACCAGCAGGATCTCGAAACGCTGCGAGACAGTGCTCATGCACGTGACGGTAGACAGGAGTCGCGCGCCACGCACGTCCACCACTGCCGGTCGGCCCCGTACGCGCCCCCTCAGGCCGAGCTAGCCGAGCGTCAGATCGACCCTCAGCCGCCCCGGCAGGGCCGCTTCCGACGACGGTTCGACGCGGACGGTGGCCTCGGCCGTGCCGGGCGGACCCGCGAGAGGGTCCGCCCGGCAGCTGAGCGTGTACTGGCCCGCCGTGGGGGCGATGAGAGAGAACCGCCCCTCGGCGTCGGTCAGGGCAGCGATGTCCGGCAGGGGCTGGGGCCCAGCGGTGAACAGGACGTTGGCCCTCGTCACCGGGGTGCCCGACGCGTCGCGGACGACACCGGTGATCTCCACTGCGGACCTGCTGCTCATAGGGTTTCGCTCACGCCTTCCATGCCACGTAGTTGTTGAACACGGGTGTGGTGAACCGGGTTCCCGAGTTCACCCGGGCTCCGCCGTAGGCGTGTATGCCGAAGCCATAGCGGCCGGTGCTGTCGATGCGGTAGACGGAGCTGCCGCTCTGTCCGCCCGCGGTGTCGATGTCGTAGTACACCTTGCGCGCGGCGACCGAGTCGATCCCGCGTGCCGCGTACCACTGCGTCCCGGACGGTTTGTCGCCCGGATAGCCGGAGATGTTGCCGGTGGTCTTGAGCAGGTCGGAGTCCGACCAGACGCCGAAGCCGAACCAGCCCGTGGTGGAGCCGATGTTGGAGGGCGTGATGATGGCGCCGTAGTCGAAGTTCTCGTCGCCGTTCTGCGTCCAGCCTGTCACGGAGCGGAAGCTGGTGCAGGTGATGCTGCCGTAGGGCAGCGAGGCGCCGTTGCGTCCCGGCATGACCTGGATGCTCTTCACCCAGCCGTCCCGGCCCGCCACGCCGCTGCCCTTGATGTAGACGCAGTGGCCCGCGGTGGCGAGGGTGTGGGGTCCGAGGAGCCAGCCGGTGCCCTGGTAGAGGGCGTTGTCGCGGGCCGTGATCAGCAGGTAGCAGTGCACCCGCCACGGATACACGCTGGTGTTGGTGATCTGGATGCGGTCATCGGGACCGTGCACGGTCTCGGGAGCCAGCGGTGGCGGGCCGAACGACGCCTCGCCGATGTCGGGAAGCGAGGCGGTCGGGGCCGTCCAGGCCTCCGGCGCGAAGTGCTCGGGGCGGCGGTAGCCCTCGACATGCTCCAGGCCTTCACCCGTCGAGTGCTGGGCCTGCCCCTCCGTCCCCTCGGAGGGCGGCTGCAGGACCGCCTCCTGCTCGGTGGCCACGGTGATGGCACCGTCGTCCGGCTCGCTCGTCACTGCGGTGTGTGGATCTTGCGCCATTCTGGATCACCCGGCTTCTCTCAGAGCTGCGATGTGATGCCTTTCAGGACGCCGCGGCCGCAACGTTTTTCGGGTCGATTCCCTTTCTTACTGCCGTCGGACAAGTGCCGCAATGAGCCTTTTGCGCCGTCCGTCGCGCGTGCGCGTGTTCTGCCGCCCGTCACCCCGAGTGCGTCGACTGACCGGCTCTCACAGCCCATCCGGCGCTCACGGCGTCAGCTCGCCCCACCGCCTCACGGCACACGCCCCGGGCCGGCTCTCAGCAGCCCCGGCCGGGCACCCGTGCCCCGCCCGCTGCGGGAGCGGGCGGGGCACGATGCCTCAATCACGTCTCGAACAGACAATCAGCCCGCGTGAGCGGTCCGTTCCGGGTGCTGAGGGCGGGCGTAGGGCCGGGTCATGATCTCCATGTTGTGGCCGTCCGGGTCGTCGAAGTACGCGCCGCGACCGCCGAACAGCCGGTTGATCAGGCCGGGTTCGGTGTGGCTGGGGTCGGCGTAGTACGTGACCCCGACCGTCTCCAGGCGAGTGATCATGGCGTCGAACTGCTCGTCGGGCACGAGGAAGGCGTAGTGCTGCGACTGGATCGGCTCGTCGCTCAGCTCGTAGAAGTCGAGCGTGACGCCGTTGCCGAGATCCACGGGCAGGAACGGCCCGAACGGGGCGCCGACCTTCAGGCCCAGGATCACGGCGAGGAACTCGGCCGACAGTTGCCGGTCCTTGGCGTAGACGGCGGTGTGGTTCAACTGGGCGGTGGCGACAGGCGAAGCGGGCTCGTGCTGGGTGTGCGGCATGGGTGATGTCTCTTCCGGGTCTGGGTTCCACTGATGGTGCGCCGCATGGGGCGCCGGCAGACAAGGCGGAAGAGAGGGTGGCGGGGCTCTGACCCGCCTCGCGCTCACGCCAGGTCCGGGAACCTCACTCGTGCATGGCCCATGGCCGACCCGGTAGTCACCCGAGCGACCTTAATGCGCGCCACGAGGCGGAGCAATGGCGTTTCGGCGTGCCCCCGCCGTCATGGTGGCGGCGGCGCACCGCCGGCGGGCGGGGGATAGCCTCGTACGGGACGACGAGGCAGTGGAAGGGAGACGGGCGTGTCGGAACAGCGGCGGCCTTCCCGGCGACGGGGGCAGGGCGAGCTGGAGGCGCAGGTCCTTTCGACCCTGCGCGAGGCGGAGGGACCCGCGACCGCCGGCTGGGTGCAGGAGCGGCTCGGCGGGGGCCTCGCCTACACGACCGTCGTGACGATCCTGACCCGGCTCCTGGACAAGGGCGCGGTGACCCGCGAACGCGCCGGCCGCTCCTTCGCGTGGACGCCGTCCTCCGACGAGGCGGGTCTCGCGGCGCGCAAGATGCGCAAGGTGCTCGACGGCGAACAGGACCGGGAGGCGGTCCTCGCCAGCTTCCTCACCGCGCTGCCGCCGGGCGACGAGCGGCTGCTGCGTGAGCTCCTGGGGCAGGCCGAGGCGGAGAGGGACGTCTGAGCCGTCATGGGGATGTTCGTCCTTCTGCCGATGGTGCTCCCGCTGACGGCCTGGCCGGTCGCCCGGCTCGCCGAGCAGCGGCTGCACCCGCGCACCGCCACCCGGCTGCTCACGACGGTCGCCGTGGTCATGGCGCTGTGCAGCACGCTGTGCCTGGGCCTGTTGATGGTCGTCGGCACGGCTCAGCTGCCCGGCAACCCCCTGCCGGACGGCTGGTCGGACCCCGAGGTCCGCGCCGCCGTCCCGTACGACGAGGTGGCGGGACGCCTCGCCATTCCCGGACTGCTCGCGGTGGCCGCGGCCTGCGGCAGGACACTGTGGCGCCACCGCCAGGTACGTCGTCGCGCCCACCGCGCGCTGGCCGGGCTGCCCGGGACCTCCGTCGCGGTCCTGCCCGACGACGCGCCCTACGCGTACGCGCTGCCCGGCGGCGCCCGTGACCGGGTGGTGGTCACCACCGCCCTGCTCGACTGCCTCGAACCCGCCGAGCGCCGCGCCCTGTTCGCCCATGAACGCGCCCACCTCGCGACCCGGCACCACCGCTGTCTCCTCGCCGTGCAGCTGGCCGCGCGCGCCAATCCGTTCCTGCGCCCGCTGCGTACAGCCGTGTCCTACACGACCGAGCGGTGGGCCGACGAAAACGCCGCTCACGCCGTCGGCGACCGCAGGACCGTCGCCCGCGCGATCGGCAAGGCGGCCCTCCACTCCCGGGGCGCCCCGGCCCCGACCCTGGCCGGACTCGCCGCGCCGGGGCCCGTACCGCGCCGGGTCGCGGCCCTGCTCGGCCCGGCTCCCGCGGCGCGCAGCTGGCCGTCCCTGTTCACCGCGGTGGGGCTCGCCGCGTGGGCAGCGGCGGCGGGAGCGGCGGTCTCGGCCATGTCGTCGGCGAACTCGGCCGTGACGATGGTCCTCATCCTGCACGCGGCCACCCCGCTCTAGCGGAATCCGTTTGCCGTTCCTTTACAGTGGTGTAGAAGCCCTACCGCTTCCATGCCACCGCCCTCGTACGACACTTCGTACGAGTACGAGAAGGAGCCCGGACCCGCAATGGGTGAGCCTCCCAGTACGAACCGTGCCACGTCCCGTCCGCTGTCCGAGCGTGAGGGAACGGGGGTGGCACGGTGACCGAGATCCTGCTCCTGCTGCTCGCCCTGCTCCTCACGCTCGCCTGCGCGCTGTTCGTCGCGGCCGAGTTCTCCCTGACCACCGTCGAGCGCGGTGACCTGGAGCGCGCCGCCGAGGCGGGGGAGCGGGGTGCCGAAGGCGCCCTGAAGGCGGTCCGGCGGCTGACCTTCCAGCTGTCCGGCGCCCAGCTCGGCATCACCGTCACATCACTGGTGATCGGCATGCTCGCCGAGCCGTCGCTGGCCGCGCTCCTGCGCGGGCCCCTGACAGCGATGGGGCTTGGCGGGGCCGCGTCCGCGGTGGCGAGCGTCCTCGGCGTGATCGTCTCCACCGTGGTCCTGATGGTGGTCGGCGAGCTGGTGCCGAAGAACTGGGCGATCTCCCGGCCGTTGGCCGTCGCCAAGGTGGTGGCGGCGCCGCAGCGCGGCTTCACCGCCGCCTTCGGGCCGTTCATCCGGCACCTGAACAACACCGCGAACCACGTCGTACGCCGCTTCGGCCTGGAGCCCGCCGAGGAGTTGGCCTCCGCGCGCACCCCCGAAGAGCTGGTCGCCCTGGCCCGGCGCTCGGCAGCCGAGGGCGCCCTGGAGGCGGACTCCGCCGAACTGTTCGTCCGCACCCTGCACTTGAGCGAGCTGACCGCGGAGAACGTGATGACGCCGCGCGTGGACGTACGCGCCCTGGAGGCGCACGCCACGGCCGCCGACGCCGCCAACCTGACGCACGCCACGGGCCTGTCCCGCTTCCCCGTCTTCCGCGAGAGCCTGGACGAGGTCATCGGCACCGTGCACATCCGTGACGTGCTCGCCCTGGCCCCCGAGAAGCGGCCTCTCACGCCGATCACCGAGCTGGCCGCCGACCCCCTGCTCGTGCCCGACAGCCTGCCCGCCGACCGGCTCCTGGAGCGGATGCGGGAGACCCGCACGATGGCCGTGGTCATCGACGAGTACGGCGGCACGGCCGGTGTGGCGACGGTGGAGGACATCGTCGAGGAGGTCGTCGGCGAGGTCCGCGACGAGCACGACCCCGTCGAGGTCCCCGACCTGCTGCCCGCCCAGGCCGCCCCGGACGGCCGGACCGTCTGGGAGGCCGACGGCGGGGTCCGCATCGACCAGCTCGCCGCGATAGGGCTCACCGCGCCCGAAGGTCCGTACGAGACCGTGGCCGGCCTGATCGCCACCCGCCTCTCCCGCATCCCGGCCAAGGGCGACGTCCTCGACCTCGACGGCTGGCACCTGGACGTCCTGATCGTCGAGCATCACCGCGCCGACCGGATCCGCATCACCGAACCGGCACTCCAGGTGCCCCGCCAGACCGTGGAGGAGGCTCGATGACCACGCTGCAGCTCGCCATCGGCGCCCTGACCCTGCTCACCAACGCCTTCTTCGTCGGCGCCGAGTTCGCCCTGATCTCCGTACGCCGCAGCCAGATCGAACCCCGTGCCCAGGCGGGCGACAAGCGCGCCCGCATCACCCTGTGGGGCCTGCAGCACATCTCCGCGATGATGGCCACCGCCCAACTCGGCATCACAGTCTCTTCGTTGGTGCTCGGCGCGGTCGCGGAACCCGCCATCGCGCACCTCTTGGAGCCCGGCTTCGAAGCGGTCCACATCCCGCACGCCCTGGTGCACCCGATCGCCTTCGTCATCGCCCTTACCGTGGCGACGTATCTGCACATGCTGATCGGCGAGATGGTCCCCAAGAACATCGCGCTTGCCGCGCCCGCCAGGACCGCCCTGCTGCTCGGCCCGCCGCTGGTGGCCCTCACCCGCGCACTCAAGCCGGTCGTCTTCGGCATCAACGCCTTCGCCAACACCCTGCTCAAGCTGCTCAAGGTCGAACCGAAGGACGAGGTCGAGTCCGTCTACACGGACGACCAGCTCGCCCGGATGGTCGTCGACTCCAGCGAGGCCGGGCTCCTGTCGGCGGCCGACGGCGAGCGGCTGCGCGACGCACTGGAGCTGGGTACGCGGCCGGTCGGCGAGATCCTCGTACCGGTGGCCCGGATGCGCACCGTCGAGCACTCCGTCACCCCGGCGCGCCTGGAGCAGGTGGCCGCGCACGCGGGCTTCTCCCGCTTCCCGGTGACCGGCCCGGACGGCACTCTGCTCGGCTACCTCCACATCAAGGACACCCTGGGCACAGCCGACCGCGACCGGCCCTTCCCGCGCAGCGCCCTGCACGTCGTCACGCGGGTGCACATCGACACACCGCTCGACGACACCCTCACCGCACTGCGCGCGGCGGGCAGCCACCTGGCCGCGGTCACCGGTCAGAGCGGCACGGTGCTCGGCTTCGTCACCATGGAGGACGTCCTGTCCGAGCTGGTCGGGCCTTCACCGGCGGCACTCAGCTGATTCACAGGTGGCGCGACTGTACGCGCGGGGGCTCCGGTGGCTAGGGTGCCGGTGATGTTCTACACAGGTGTAGCACCCGCATCCGACGTAAGACGCGCGATCGCGGGCCCGGGTTCCCCCGGGAGGCCCCGTGACTGAGCCTGTCCGTTCGATGGACCGAGCCGGGGCGCTGCGGGCGCCGCTGCCCACCGCGCGCAGTGCCCCTCCGGCGGCGCCTCCGGTCCCCACCGTGGCGCCCAAGCCGCTGACAAAGGGCCGGGACTCGTTCTTCGACAACGCCAAGTACCTGGCGATCGTGCTGGTTGCGATGGGCCACGCGTGGGAGCCGCTGCGCGGTGACAGCAGGGCGGCGGCCGCGCTCTACATCACCGTCTACACCTTCCACATGCCCGC